>JANOQL010000172.1:0-13525 GCA_031414835.1 Sphingomonadales bacterium
ACAGGTTTTGGGTGTTCATGGGTTCCCGCCTTCGCGGGAATGACGATCTGGGTCATGCAACAGGCCGAGACAGCCTTAGTGCACATGACCCGATGACGGATAGACACAACCGCGCAGGCCTGAACGATCGAAAGGCTTCCAGCTGCCTTCGGGCTGCGCGAGCCGATCGGCGACGGCGGCAAGAACAACCGCGTTCACGCCGAGGCCGCAATGGCTGCCATGCACTTCGATATTATCTGTCAGATCATGTTCGGCCATAACGCAATTCTGCCAAGGCACGATGCCGTCTTCTTTCGAATAAATCGCAGTCGAGGGCACTTTGGGTGGCTGCTGCGCTTCGTGGAAATGCTTGAGCGCGACCTCATCATCGACACGATCGCCGGTCATGCCTTCATAAAGCCGCCATACTGCTGTCGACTTGGGGTCTCCGCCGAGCGGGGATCCAAGCGTGATGATCTGGCGGACGAGATCGGGGCGCTGGCCGGCCAGCGTCTTGGCCATCAGTCCGCCAAGGCTCCAGCCGACAAGGCTCACCTTGCGGCCCGTTTCTTCAAAAATCTGCTCAAGGATTGCGATCAGCTTTTCGCCATCGCGGCCGATGGCTTTGGGGCCAAGGTTACGGCCCAGCGTCCACGCGCGGACGTCATAGCCTTTGGCCTTCAAAAACCGGCGCAGGGGCCGCGTCGACATATCGGTGGTGGCAAAGCCGGGGAGGACCAGAACGGGATGCCCGTCTCCCGAAGGTGCGGTGGCCATCAGCGGCCCTGCGGCCAGCGGGAGGCTCCCCAATTCGAGTAACGCTCTTGGCAATTCACTCAATACCAGAAACAACGACGGGCGCGGCAAACGGCCCTCAACAGCTTCAGACAAACATATTCTCCTCTACCCGGCACGGAAGCTGCGCGGGTTCGATTCGCAATGCAAGTGAATTGCGCGCGCGCTATCATGTTCCCTAGTGCCTGAGATTTTGCCAAGACGCACCAATATCAGGATGAGGCCAATATCCGAATCGGGAGAGTGCAGATGTTCGAAGGTCAATGCTGGTGGATTACAGGTGCGTCGTCAGGAATTGGTGAAGCCCTGGCGCTTGGCCTTGCCGAAAAGGGCGCGCGGCTGGTGCTGTCTGGCCGGAACCTCGGCGAACTCGCGCGGGTCGCCAAGGCATGTGGCAGCGATCGGTGCCTGATCCTGCCGTTCGATACGACCGACATTGCGGCCATCGGCGGGCTGGTCACAGAAGCGCTGACGTGGGCTGGCCGGATCGACGGTCTCATCAACAATGCCGGCATCTCGCAGCGCAGTCTCGCTGTCGAAACCGATTATGCCGTTTATGAAAAGATCGTCGCGGTCGATCTGCTCGCGCCGATTGCGCTGACGCAAGGCATGCTGCCGCATATGGTTGCGGCAGGCGGCGGGCACTTCGTTTCGATTTCAAGCGTCGCTGGCATTGCAGGCGTGCCGATGCGCACCGCTTATTGTGCGGCAAAGCACGGGTTAATCGGGTATTGTGACGCGTTGCGGGCCGAGGTCGCGCACCTCGGCGTCAATGTGCTGGTGGTTGCCCCGGGATCGGTGAAAACAGGCATCGCGCGCAATGCAATCTTGTCCGATGGCAGCGTGCGCGGCGTGAGCGATGCAGCGATCGAGGCAGGCATGACGACCAAACATGCCGCGACGGCGATCCTCAACGCTCTCAAGGCTGGCACGCGCGAACTCATTCTTGCCGAGGGCGGAGAGATGGCGATTGCGCATTTAAGCCGGACGGATCGCGATCGATGCTTCGACACAATGGCCGCTTCGATGCAGTCTGGATACGCTGAGAAGATGAAAGCCGATCAGGGCTGATCGAGTCCCGATATCCCCGTTATCCACAGCTCTAGGGCGCATTGTTTCACTTTGGCGACTCAGGGTTTCATGAGACGTTTCGGTTGTAGCCAAGGGAAGGCTCTGCGGGAAACCAAGGAAAATTGCCGGGCAACACGCCGAAGCAACGGAATTTGAAACGCGCAAGCGAAGTAAAAGAAACCGGGTGGAGGCAGGATCGGAGCGGAACGGTGCGAACCCTGACGTGAAAGCGTCGAGGCATAGCAGGTTCCATCAAGCGAAGGTCCGGCGGGATCTCGGCCCCCCAGGCAGAGACCGCAAACCATGCCCGGCGAGGCAAAGCAGCGCGCAAGTGCAGCGGAGACGGACCGGACATAGTGGCGGCTGGTGGCAACACCAGCCGCCCATTCTATTTTGGGGGGTGGGCTGACCAGCACACTGGCGGAAAACCACTTCCTAGATTTTTCACTCGAACTCCGTCCAAGCTGAGCCTGTCGAAGCCCTGCTTTTTCTGGACACTGCTTTGCCCGGAAAAGGTCAGCCCTTCGACAAGCTCAGGGTAGACGGATTGGGCTCAAACCGGCTGTTAATGCTCCCTACAGCCGCTCCAGCAGATATTCCGCCGCGCTCACCCGGAACTCGCCGGGGGCTTCGACGTGGATCTGTTCGACCACGCCATCATTGATCAGCAGCGTGTAGCGCTGGCCACGATGGCCCATGCCGAACTTGGTGCCGTCCATTTCGAGGCCGACCGCTTTGGCGAAATCGCCATTGCCATCGGCGAGCATCGTCACCTTGCCATCGACGCCAGAAGCGGCGCCCCAAGCCTTCATGACGAACGCATCGTTGACGGCCGTGCACGCAATTTCATCGACGCCTTTTGCCTTGATCGCTTCGGCCTGTGCGACAAATCCGGGACGATGCTTTGCCGACCAGGTTGGTGTGTCGGCACCAGGGACCGAGAACAGCGCCACACGCTTGCCTTTGAAAAATGCGTCGCTCGATACGGCATTGGGGCCGTCGGCAGTGACCTGCACGAGGTTGACAGTCGGGATGGTCTCGCCAGTTGCGATCGTCATATTGGTCTCCGTGAATCGACTTGGGGGGATGTTCGATCAACGCTGTCGGGTCTGGCGCGTTCCATTGCAAGCGCTACATTGATGGCCATGGACCAAGCGCAATATCTGACTGGCAGACTGCTGCTCGCGATGCCCGGGATGGGCGATCCACGCTTCGATCGCGCGGTGATCGCGATGTGCAGCCATGATGCCAACGGCGCGCTGGGCATCGGAATCGGGCACCATCTGGATGTGACGCTGCACAGCCTGCTCAATCAGTTCGAAATCGATACTGATGGCGTGGCCGAAGCGCCAATCCACGCCGGTGGGCCATGCGAGCCGCAGCGTGGGTTCGTGCTGCATTCAAACGATTGGGGCGGGCAGGGGACGATCGATGTCGCAGGGCGCTGGTCGCTCAGCGCCACGATTGATGTGCTGCGGGTGATCGGGCGGCCCTCCGGTCCTTCGCGCTGGGCGGTCGCGCTTGGCTATGCAGGATGGGGAGAAGGGCAGCTCGATAGCGAACTGTGCCGCCACGGCTGGCATGTGACCGATGCCGATACGGCGCTTATATTCGACACAGGTGTGACGCAGCGTTGGGCAAGCGCATTTCGGGCAAGCGGGATCGATCCGGCGGTGCTGGCCACTGTGAGTGGGAACGCCTGACGGTCTTGCAATCGAGTGCATCGCGCCGCACTGTCTCGATCATGAACAGGGGCGAGCAAGGGGCGCCGCATCGCCCGACCATCGAGGATGTGTCGCGCGATGCAGGTGTGTCGATCAAGACAGTGTCTCGCGTGCTCAACGCCGAGAAATATGTTGCAGCCGCGACGCGTGAAAAGGTTGAAAAGGCAGTTGCCGCACTGGGGTTCCGGCCGTCGTTCGCAGCGCGAGCGCTGGCAGGCGGAAAATCCTTCCAGATCGCGCTGATTTACGACAATCCCAGCCCCTATTTTGCGCAGAACATCCAGGCCGGCGTGCGCGAACGCTGTTTGGCGAGTGGCTACCGGATGATCGCTCAGCCTTGCGATGCCGATGCGCCGGGGTTGATCGACGAGATTGTGAGCCTGATCGATCAGGCGCAGCTCGACGGGATCATCCTGACGCCGCCATTCACAGAACGAGGCGATGTGAAGGCGGCATTACGCGAACGGGGTTTGCGCTATGTGGAGACATCGCCGTTGGTGTGCGATCCAGACACGTCGTCGGTATCTATCGATCACGCCAGGGGTGCCGAAGATATGACTGCGCACTTGATTGCAGTGGGGCATCGTCGGATCGGGTTTGTGGACGGTGACAAGCGCTATGCTGCCGCTGCACAACGCTGCGAAGGCTATGCGCGTGGGCTGGCAACCGCAGGCATAGCCATCGATACTGCGCTGATCCGGCCTGGTCTTTACGATTTTGCTTCCGGGTCGCGTGCGGCTGGTGAATTGCTCGATCTGCCCGATCCCCCGACTGCGATCTTTGCGTCGAGCGACGATATGGCAGCTGGAGTGTTGGCCGAGGCGCATCGGCGCGGGGTGGTGGTCCCCGGACTATTATCGGTCGCAGGGTTCGACGATACCGATCTTGCCGCCGTTGTCTGGCCCCCGCTGACGACCGTCCGACAGCCGGTACGCGCGATAGGCGCCGCTGCGGCTGACCTGTTGCTCGCCCCGCCCCAGATGCCCGAACATCGCGTGCTGGCGCACGAGGTGATTGTCCGGGGGTCAGTCGCGGCGCGCGAGTTCTTGCGCTAACTCAGGACCGTCAGAAGCTCGACCGCGATTGTCCGGCCATCAGGGCTGACGCGGGCGAGGTGGGCATCGGCCACGACAGCCTCCCCGATATCGAATTCGTGATCGGCAATTGCAGCGGACAAGCGGCGTTCATTCCGTCGGTCGAGCGGAGTGTCGCGGGTCAAAAGCAGTCGGTGGCGGTGGCCTGTGAAATTGGCGCTTGCCCATGGTGTTGTCTCCCAGTTCGTAAGTCTGGCATGGCTGCCGATGATAAGCATGACCTGCGCGGCAATGGCTTCGGAGCGGCCAGCATCCGAAAAGGTCATGTTTTGTTCTCCATGAAATTTTCGAGGCGTGCGCGCAACGCATTTCGGGGTCGCCGCCCACGCCGCAAATCGAAAACAAGCCGCGGATCCCCGCTCACGCAAACACCGAAAGCCGAAGCCGATTGCCCGGATGATTTCAGATGCACTTCGATGCGTTGCAGCAAGTTCATGTTGCATTGGCCTTTCCTTCCTTGCGATTCGTTTGATAGGAGTATGCCTTATGTCGTAAATTTCCACTTGTCTAGGGATAAACCTATGCTTATAGGACAATAATGGAAAACACACGCGAACGACTGACGGCTCTGATGGAAGAGCGTGGCGAGGACTGCCTCTCGCTATCGAAAATGCTTGGGCGCAACGCCGCTTATGTGCAGCAATTTTTGAAGCGTGGCGTGCCGCGCAAATTGCAGGAGGATGACAGGCGAACGCTCGCCGAATTCTTCGGTGTCGACGAAAGCGAACTTGGTGGGCTGCCTCCCGAAGCCCGCGGTGCGAGTGCGGCAGTCACCATGGTGCGGCGGATGCAGCTTGGCGCTTCAGCGGGATCGGGCGCGCTCGATGCTGGTGAACAGGCAACAGGGCAATTCGGGTTCGACCCACGCTGGCTGCGCAAGCTGTCGACCAACCCTTCGAAGCTGTCGATCATTCAAGTCGCAGGCGATTCGATGGAGCCGACACTGGCAGACGGCGATGACATCATGGTCGATGAAGGCGATAGTGCAACCAGCCTGCGCGACGGGATTTATGTGATCCGTTATGATGATACGCTGTTGGTCAAGCGGCTGTCGGTGGGGCCTGCGGGCAAGCTGACGGTGATCAGCGACAATCCGGCTTATCCCTCGATCGATGCAAAGACGCGCACCGTCGATGTGATCGGGCGGGTGGTGTGGACAGGACGGCGGGTGCGGTAGCACAAAGAATAACCGTGTCCAATCCGCTCACCTCGAGCGAAGTCGAGAGGCAGTGTCGAGCACAGCCGAGACACTTTGTGCGCATCCTTGCTTCTCGGCTGCGCTCGAAGCTCTGTCTCGACTTCGCTCGACATGAGCGGGATGTGTTTTTAGTTCTGTAGTAGCGAACTTTACTCCCGCGCTGCCCTGATCGCCGCGCCTGCCGCGAACGGCATCACTGCGCACAGGAACAGAGAGCTCGCGGCCAGCAACAGCAGCGCGCTTCCCGGGTTCGGCGCGAGCGTTCCCGCACCGAAAATGAGCAACGGCACCGCGAGCGGCAGCATGAGCAGACCTGCAAGTGCACCTGCGCGCCGCAGTCCGATGGTAAGGCCTGCCGCCATGACTCCAAGCGCCGCGAGCCCCGGTGTGCCGATCAACAGCCCGAGTTCCACGCGCCAGAGCGTTTGACCCGACAGACGGAGCAAGACCGCCGCTGGAATTGCGGCGATCATCAGCAGCGGCCCGAAGCTCAACCAATGCGCGACGAACTTGGCGACAACGATCAGCTCCTCACTCACGCCGCGCACGGCAAGCTGATCGAGAACGCCGCTTTCGGCATCAGGAGCGATCAGGCGATCAACGGGAAGCAAGGCTGCGAGCAGAGCGGCAATCCAGATAATCCCGCCGCCCGTCCGCGCAAGCAATGCACCGTCCGGCCCGACGCCAAACGGGAACAGGATCGCGACCAGCATGAAGAATGCCAGTGGTAGCCACGCGCCGCCCGCAAATGCCATCCGCAGATCGCGGGCGACCAAGGCAGTGAAGGCGCCCATCAGCCGATGACCACGCGAACCGCACCGGGCAGGTCGAGCGGCTGATGCGATGCTGCGATGACGATCCCGCCCCCTTGCCGGTGCGTGGCCATGGCCAGCGTCAGCGCGTCGAGCGAAGCGGCGTCGAGGCCGTTGCCAGGCTCATCGAGCAGCCAGACATCGGCCCCGCTCGCAATCGTCCGCGCAAGCACTGCGCGTTTGCGCTGTCCTGTCGAGAGGATGCGCACGGGGACTTCGGTAAGGTGCGCGATGTTCATGGCTTCGAGCGCAGCGGCCACGCCCTTGCTGCTATCGAGCCGCGCCCAGAATGCGAGTGCGTCGGCAAGTGTTTGGGTCCGGTCGAGCGCCGCGTCCTCATTGGCAAGAGCGATGCGGCCAACGATCGAGACGCTCCCCGCATAGGAAGGGAGCAAGCCCGCCAGCACCCGCATCAGGCTCGATTTGCCGATGCCGTTGGGGCCGGTTACCATGGCTGCATCGCCGGCACCAAGCGCGAACGAAAGCCCGGTAAACAGCATCCGCCCGCCGCGCTGGCACGCCAGATTTTCGACCGCAACCGACGTCACGCCTGCGCCTCGATGGCGTGCATCGCGTCGTCCGAAAGTCCGAAATGATGGCCGATTTCGTGGATCACGACATGCGCCACCAGATGTTCGAGCGTATCGGTGCCGCCCGCCCATTCATCGAGGATCGGGCGGCGGAAGAGATGGATCGTCGCGGGTGTGTCGCCCGACTGCGGTTCTTCGCCGACCGGCCGGCCGGTATAAAGCCCGGTGAGTTCGAACGCATCGTCGATTTGCATCGACGCAAGGATTCCTCATCGGCAAAATCCTCGACAATGAGCACCACGCCGTCGAGGTGGGCGGCGAACGGCTCGGGCAAGCCCGCAATCGCCCCGCGCGCTATTGCTTCGATGCCTGCGCAATCGGGGGGCAGTTGACCTTGGCCGCTCATCGGTCGCACATAGGCAGGATAATGAGCGGAGGCAAAGATGGTTGCGCGGTTGAGCGATGATGAACGGACCGATGCTTTGGTGCAGCTGGCGCATTGGACGCACAAGCCCGAACGCGACGCCATCGCGAGACAGTTCAAGTTTGCCGATTTTTCGCAAGCCTTTGCGTTCATGACGCGCGTGGCTTTGCTTGCCGAGGCGCAAGAACACCATCCTGAATGGTCAAACGTGTGGAACACAGTCGATATCCTGCTGACCACGCACGATGCTGGTGGATTGTCAGCGCGCGATGTGCGGCTCGCCGAGGCGATCGACGGTCTGGCTTAACGCCGCGGCAATTCCGCTCGCGCCATCGCCTCTTCTTCGGTCGTGAATGCACTTGTTCCGCTGGGCAGTTCGGGCAGCAGGCCGGTGGCGAAAAACGCACGGCCCTTCCCTGTCGCGGGGTCGATCCAGACGCCCGAACGCAAGCGGTAGGCCTCGCCCGAATGGCCGATGCGCATCTTGCCATCGCCGAACAGATCGTCGTTGCATCCGGCTTGGGGGTTGGCGTTCAGGATGTGGACCGCGAGGCCATATGTGCAGAACACGCCCTTTTCAGTGTCGCCGTTGCTGCCATCGTACCGCCATTGCGGTGTGCTGAGCAGCTTTGCGTCGATCCCCAATCGCCGGAGTGCGCGCGGGCTGCCGATTAACTTGCCGAGCCTGGCGAGGTCGCGGCCCGAAATCCGCATTCCGCCTTGCGGCGAAAACAGCGCGCCATTGTCACCGGGCTGATACGCTGAAAGATCGCAATCGCCATCGCTGCGCGGAATCACAGGGCAGGGCGGCGGCTTGCCCTGCAAGTCGTCGCGGACGACCGCTCCTTCCACATCGCGCATCACCACCGCGCGGCGGATTTCGCCGATGCTGCATCCGCTCCAGTTGAAGCAGGCGCGGATGCCTGCTGGTCGGAACAGCGTCTTCACCATCAGAACGTCGAAGCGGGTGCCAGTGGCTGCCTCCATGATACTCGCGATCACAGGGAAGTTGAGGTTGCTATAGCGAAAATAGCTGCCGGGCTTCTGCTCGGTGTCCCACACGCCGGGACGTGCGAGCCACACTTTCAAAGGTTCGCCAAGTGGAATCAGATAATCGGCGCGATCGGTGAGGCTTGACTGATGCGACAGCAACAGCCGCAGCGTCACCGGCGCATCCGGAAAAGCCGGGTTTCGCATTGGCCAGCCAAGCCAATGAGAGACATCGCGGTCGAGGTCGAGCTGACCCTGATCGACCAGCCGAAGCACCGCCAATGCCACTGCGAGCTTCGAAACAGACGCAATCCGCACCGGATCATCAGGCGAAGCGGCGCGTGCCGTTCGGGGGTCGGAAATGCCCGCTGCGCTGCTGTGCCCATCTGTATCGACAATGATCCGCACGCCGTGTTCAGGCGGAGGAGGCAGCGCCACCGATGCCAGCAATGCCAGCGCGATCATCCGAATGCGGTCGCATCTGAAGGCAGTGGGGCAAAACGGATCAACCGGCTGGTCAGGACGGCGGCTTGGCGGTGAACCACTGCGATGCGGTAATCGGGATCGGTTACCATTGCGAGGAACGCCGCTGCATCGGGATAGGCTGCGATGAACGATGTTTCCCAATATATGTCGGAAGGCCCGATCAGCATCGCTTCCATATGCCCTCGCCAGACAATGCTGCCGCCAACGCGAGAGAATATGGGCGCGCTTTCCCTGCCATATTCGGCATAGGCTTGTGCACCGGTCAGTCCTTTTGCGGCGTGGCCGTGGCCATCGGGATACGCGGCCAAATCGCGAAAAGTCAGCAGGTTCAACATGTGAATAGGCATATCGCGCGGCAGCGCTTTGAACGCGTCGAACGCCTCGCGGCTCGGATCGATGTACACCCCGTCAGTCATGTCGACCCCTCTCTGCGCGAAGGTTTAGCCGAACATCCCCGATCCGAAAAGCTCGGGCTAAATTTCAGGCCAAATTTCAGGCAAGCGCGCGGCCGCCTGCGAAATTATAGGGATCGATCCCGCATGCCCGATAGGCTGCGTGCGCGCGCTGGTAATGCACGGTTTCGTAAATGCCCATGCGAGCACGGGCGGCGTCCAGCGGCTCGGCGAGTAGTGCGGTCACATCCTGCGCGAACAGTTTTTCGGCTTTTCGACCCATCGCCTGCGCCTCGCGGATTGCAGCGAACACCGGCGCATCGGATTTGACCCGGCGATTGAGTTCGAAGCCGCCAGCCCACGCCAGAAACCCGTCAGTTACGCCGCGATACTGACCGTTCGAAAATCCCAGCGCGCATTGTTCGCCGAGCGCATCGCGTCCATAGCCCGTCAACACGTGGATCAGATCATGCGTGTCGCGCAGCCGATCGCCGAACCATTGCACCTGATCGTCGAAGCGCGGGCGTTTGGCCTTGAGGCTTTCCTGCACAAGGCCGTTCGACGAAAGGCCTTCGCGGCGCACGAACGCCACATAAGCATGTGCAACACTGGCTTCGGGCATGGCCAGCAAGCGGTCATGATCGTCAAGCAGATCGGGCAGATAAGGCTCGCCCGCCATTCGGGACTGCCCGATTTCGCTTGCGCAAAACTGACGGCGAAGAGTCTCGAACTTCCGACCGGGCAGGCAGTCCGAAATATGAAACACCTGCTCGGTATCTTCCTTGTCCGCAATCAGCTTTCGGAAATGGCCGAACGCCTTGATCGGACGGAAACGCAGCGGCACACGGCGCGGATCGCGGTAGGGAGAGGTTTGAGCCATCATTAAAATCTGCCACTTACTAACATAAATGTCAATTAAGCGGCAATCGGCGTCCGCCGCATCTCTCTTGCGGTTCGTCGCGCGGCTTTGTCGGTATAAAGCGCGGCGTCTGCCATACTCAGCAGGGCCTCGGTCGGGCTGCCAGCAGGCGCAGCGGCAATGCCCGCGCTTGCGGATATTGTTATGATGTGGTGCCCTGCGGTGTAAGGCAGCGAGAGGACCGAACGGATCGCCTTTGCAGCATCGAGCGCCGCCGCCTCAGTCAGGCCGGGCGCAAACAGCAGAGCAAATTCGTCGCCCCCGAACCGCGCCACGCAACTGGCGTTCGGAAACAATTTCGCCAATCGCTGTGCCACAGCGACCAGAATGGTATCGCCAGCGGCGTGTCCGAACCGGTCATTGGCGGGCTTGAATCCATCGAGATCGACCATCGCAACCGATACCGGGCCAGTCGAAGCCGCAAGCGCCTTGAAGAGCTCGTCATCGAATGCGCGCCGGTTGGCGAGCCCTGTTAGCGGGTCGGTCGCCGCCAGCGCGCGCAATTCCTGCTGGAGCACGATCATCCGCACCGTTTCGTCGAATTTGCCATAGATCAGCCGTAGCTGCATTGCCCCGATGACGATCAGCATGATCGCAATGCAGCGGATGCCAAGATTGGGAAACATCAGCATCTTGATCGCAATCGGCGTGATCGTTCCGATTACAGCAGTCGTCGCGGCATTTGGGACGCTGGCAAGGCAATTGGCTGCCATCAGCACAGAAAGCGCCACGAACACAGGGGCGACGACGCAATAATATTGTTCGGTTTCGCTGAACGCATTGATGCACCAGAAGCCTGCGATCAGCCCCAGCAATCCAGCAACGCGCGGGGCATTTGCGAGCGGTTTGAACGCGTCGGCGACGCGTTTGGGCACTGCCCGCTTATGCCATCGGATCGCCAGCGAAATACACGCGACAACGATAATCACGGGGGGCGAAAATTGCATGATATATGGCAGATCGCCGAACAATGCGGTCGTCGCAGCAATTGATGTGAGAATAAGGGCAAGCGACAGGATGGGGATGTGGTCGCGCAGTCGTGCAAACTGCAGAAACACCAGTTCATCGCGAACATCGGGCGATGGCGCTGAGTCGAACGGCCGGGCCAAGCCTCGCCACCAAAATCCTGCTGAGCGCGACGCGCCGATTCCCACTGCTTTGCCCCCTAATTTTCGCGCACCAACGCGCTAGGCTGCGTGTGGCTAAGAATGCGTTAACGCGCGGTTGTATGCCGGACGCGCAATCCCTATCGTTCCTGCTATGTCCATCCAGATCCGCACCTCGCTAGCCGAACCTGAAACCGGTTCGGCATTCGTCCCGCACCGTCCTGAGCGTCCGCCAAAGGCGATGGGGGGGCGGAAATTTGAGCTTGTCTCTGAATATACCCCTGCTGGCGATCAGCCTGCTGCGATTGCCGAACTAGTTGGCGGCATCAATGCGCATGACAAGGATCAGGTGCTGCTCGGTGTTACTGGGTCAGGCAAAACCTTCACGATGGCGAAGATCGTCGAAGCGGTGCAGCGGCCGGCGCTGATCCTTGCGCCGAACAAGATTCTCGCGGCGCAGCTTTATGGCGAATTCAAAAGCTTCTTTCCGAACAATGCGGTCGAGTATTTTGTCAGCTATTATGATTATTATCAGCCCGAAGCCTATGTGCCGCGTTCCGATACCTATATCGAAAAGGAAAGCTCGGTAAACGAAGCGATTGACAGGATGCGGCATTCGGCGACGCGGTCTCTGCTCGAACGTGACGATGTGCTGATCATCGCATCTGTCTCGTGCATTTACGGCATCGGGTCGGTTGAAACCTATTCGGCGATGATTTTCGATCTGAAAAAGGGTCAGTCGGTCGATCAGCGTGAGATCATCCGCAAACTGGTGGCGCTGCAATACAAGCGCAACGACGCGGCATTTACCCGTGGCACATTCCGTGTGCGGGGGGACAATCTCGAAATCTATGCAAGCCATCTGGAAGACGCCGCGTGGCGCATCAGTTTTTTCGGCGATGACATCGAAGAGATTGCCGAATTCGATCCGCTGACCGGCAAGAAATCGGTGACGATGGACAGCGTGCGGGTTTACGCCAATTCGCACTATGTCACGCCCGGCCCGACGATGAAGCAGGCAACCGATGCGATCAAGTTCGAGCTCACTGAGCGGCTCAAGGAACTGGTGGGGGAGGCCAAGCTGCTCGAAGCACAGCGATTGGAACAGCGCACCAATTTCGATCTCGAAATGATAGCGGCGACAGGAAGCTGCGCGGGCATCGAGAATTATTCGCGATTCTTGACGGGCAGGCTTCCCGGCGAACCGCCACCGACCCTGTTCGAGTATCTGCCCGACAACGCATTGCTGTTTGTCGATGAAAGCCATGTGACGGTGCCACAGGTCGGCGCAATGGCGAAGGGCGATCACCGGCGCAAACTGACGCTCGCCGAATATGGTTTCCGCCTGCCAAGCTGCATCGATAATCGCCCGCTACGCTTCAACGAATGGGATGCGATGCGCCCGCAAACCGTCTCGGTCTCGGCGACGCCGGGCAATTGGGAGATGGAGCAGACAGGCGGCGTTTTTTCCGAACAGGTGATCCGCCCGACGGGGTTGATCGACCCGCCGGTCGAGATCAAGCCGGTCGAAGATCAGGTGCAGGATTGCATCGAGGAATGCCGCAAAACGGCAGCTGCGGGGTATCGCACGCTCGTCACCACGCTCACCAAGCGGATGTCCGAAGATCTGACCGAGTTCATGCACGAAGCGGGGCTGCGCGTCCGTTATATGCACTCGGACGTCGAGACGCTGGAGCGGATTGAGCTGATCCGCGATCTGCGGCTGGGGGTGTATGACGTGCTTGTCGGCATCAACCTGCTGCGTGAAGGGCTCGACATTCCCGAATGCGGGCTGGTGGCGATCCTTGATGCTGACAAGGAAGGTTTTTTGCGGAGCGAAACCTCGCTGATTCAGACGATCGGTCGCGCCGCACGCAACGTCGATGGCCGCGTGATCCTTTATGCCGACCGGATCACCGGCAGCATGGAACGCGCCTTGAACGAGACGGGGCGGCGTCGCGAAAAGCAGGAGGCATATAACAGCGAACACGGCATCACGCCCGAA
>JANOQL010000173.1:0-1990 GCA_031414835.1 Sphingomonadales bacterium
GGGCGAAGCGCATGTCGGCGATGTAGAGTATCTCCGAGTTACAATGCGTGGCCTGCGTCAGAAAATTGAGAGCGATCCCTCCTCGCCAAAAATTCTGATTAACGAGCCGGGCGTTGGTTACCGCATGGCAATTCCTTGATCGCGCGCCCGTCTCGGCGTTGCTTCGGCAGCCACGCCCCGCGCGTAACTCAAGGGCAATGCGTTCACGAAAACGATTAAGTTGAACCGGGCGGGGATCGAACCTTGTGCGATCCAGCCCTTCGATCTGCACCGTCAGATGCAAAGGCGCAGCCAAACGGGGTTTTACATCGGAGAACGAAAGGCTTCGGGTGCGTTTGGGGTGCGGGGATTCAGGCTATGCAAGAAGCCCTGGTTCATCCTTTGGCAAAGCCTGGGACAAGTTGGCGGGCCAAAGATAGCCGAACGATTTCATGCTGACGGCTGGCGGTCGCGCACCCCCATTCGGCGATCTCGCCAAGCGTGCGACCGCAGCCGGAGCAGACGCTGGAACTATGGTCCAGCGTGCAAATGGCTTGGCAGGGGGATGGCGGGCGTTGAATCATTTGTTCCTTTTAGTGAACTCACCTTCTTGGGATGCAAGTTTATGACGTCTCCCGACGACAAACTTGTCGGTGGATTGGCAACCAGTTCAAGTTGAAAGCGGTCGCTCCGCTACCCAGACAAGCCCGCTCCAATTACCTTTTGGATAGCTTGCGGTAAAGTCTCGATCATCTGCGCGCTTTATTTTGAGCCGCTGCATTGCCTGCTGTGAGCGCATGTTGTCCTTGGCAGAGTACGAGAAAGTTTCGGCCATGGTGAGAACCGTCCAAGCATGTTGCAAGGCAAGGCGCGCGCTACGGGTCGCAAGACCCTTTCCCCATGCGTCGCGACAAAAGCGCCAACCAATTATGTAGTGTGAGCCAAGTGGATGTTCTGGGGCATCGCGCTTCATCACCCCAGCAGATCCGAGAAATCTCCCCGCTAGAACCACAACCGCCCAGCGCGAGATGCCGTCCTTGAACAACGCATCTTTGTAGCGATCCTTCTTGGGGAGCTTGATGCGGAAAAAAGATTGCGGTGCTCGACATCACCGCGCCTGAAAATGATCAGACCGGTTTTAATGACCTCCTTCTCGATGATGAATGACATAGCCACGATCCAATGTGCAGGGGCTGTGCAGGTGATTATGCCCAATTTTCTAAAGTGATTTCAGATATTTGCTGAAATTCCGTCATTTTGACCATACATCGGTTACGGTGTTGCCGTGTCGTTGGAATTTGCGGTGTTCGCGCGCGATTTTGCCGCGTCCGTAGCGGCATCTTCAGCAGCTTTTTGTTCGATGTCGGCGATCTGTGCATCGACAGTCGCGTTTGCTGAATCGCTGATCGCCGACGCGCGATTGGCAATGTCGCTTTCATTGAGCGCGGCTCCTTTTCCGGTGCAACCCGCCAGTAGAAAAAGGCTATGGAGTAAAATTATGCGCTTCATTTCCGCGGCCCCAGCAGGTTTTCCGGTGCCTCCGCCGCCAGCCGCAGCATGATCGCCCAAGCCTGCACATTCTGTTCGAGCTGTTCGGGATCGATCTTGTCGAGCGTATCATCGGGTGTGTGATGCAAATCGAAATACTTCGTGCCATCTTGCTGAAGATCGACACCAGAGACGCCCGATCCGATTAACTGCGCGACATCGGCACCGCCACCAGCCAGCTGAGAACTTGGTGCGATCCCTAGCGGCGCGAGCGCCTCTGCAAGTCGCGCTTTCAACAGTACCGCTGTATCGGGCAATCTGACGTCAAACCGCCAGATCCGGTCAGCGCCGAAATCGGATTCGGATGCCAGCGCATGCGCTTCACCCTTGTGCGCATTGAAATACGCCGCGCCACCGTGAATGCCGACCTCTTCTGCTCCAGCAAACAGCAGCCGGATCGTCCGGCGGAGCGTGCCTTGCGATGCCGCGCGCAATGCCGCATCGGCGATGATCGCGCAGCCTG
>JANOQL010000174.1:0-2937 GCA_031414835.1 Sphingomonadales bacterium
CATCAGAAAATCAGTGAAAGGCTGGCTGGTCCGGCCATAGGATTTGTCGCGATACCATTCGGCATAGACCGACCATGGGAATGACAGGACTCCGGTCGCAAGAAGCGCTGCCGCAGATACGATGAAGGTTTGGCCTGCCCATCCTCGCTTCGACAATCGCACAGCAAGCCGGTCAACCCCGCCCCAGCGCACCACCAGCCACGTGACGATCGCGCTTGAAACCAGCCCACCGAGTATCATCCAGTGGCTGCCGATGGTATAGCTGGCGGCCTTCGCGAGTTGTTCGGCGCCAAGGCTGTCAATCATTCGCGCAGTTTCGGATGCTGGATTGAACGTCATGTTTTTCCCCGTTTCGGTTGCTGTATTGCCTCTGTAAAACAGTGAAGACAAGCCCTTGGTTGCGAGCGCTTGATTGCAGTGCTTAAATGCGATCATGACCCGTCTGATCGTCACATATGGCTTTGCTATCGCTGCGATGGTGCTTGTCCTCGAATGGCTGGATTACAGACAGGCGATGCGGATACATTCGACCGAGCTTTATGCGGTGGCAATTGCGGTCATCTTTGCGGGATTGGGTATCTGGCTCGGCAATCGGCTAACAGCCCAGCCCCGACCATCGCTTTTCGAGCGAAATACTGCCGCTATCGCTAGCCTGGGTATATCGCCGCGTGAATGCGAGGTGCTCGACTTGCTGGCAGATGGCTGTTCAAACAAGGTCATCGCGCGCCGACTCGCGATCTCTCCCAATACAGTGAAAACGCACATTTCCCGGCTGTTCGAAAAGCTGGATGCGCAAGGTCGGGTGCAGGCGGTTGCCATTGCACGCTCGCTCGCCATTTTGCCCTAGATCCCGCAAATCACCCATGTGGGCGATGGTCGCCGATGAGATGATTGGGCAGGTCGAAGCGGCAACTCACAAAAGGGGATTTTTATGAACCGCATTATTCTTACCTACGGCAGCCTGTCGGGCATCGTCCTACTGATCAATTTCGCTATCGCGTTTGCCGTTGGACTTGATGGTGGCATCGCCGGAATGGTCGCGGGCTATCTGTCGATGCTGGTGGCGCTCAGCCTCGTGTTCGTAGGGGTGCGACGATACCGTGATCAGTCTCTCGGCGGCGTCATCCGGTTCTTGCCTGCGTTTGGTATCGGCGCGGCAATCGGGCTGGTCGCTGCGTTGTTCTACGTCGTTGGGTGGGAAGTGTATATGTTTTCAACGGATTATGGCTTCATGGCGGACTATACCGCCCAAGCTATAGTCGATAAAAAGGCGTCGGGTGTTTCGCCAGCAGAACTTGCGGCGTTCTCAAACGAGATGGCCGATATGGCGATCAAGTATCGCGATCCACTTTTCCGTGTTCCGATGACCTTTGCCGAGATTGCGCCAGTGGTCGTCCTTGCAGCGCTCGTGTCGGCAGCGATCCTGCGCAATCCACGCGTATTTCCTGCCAAGGCCTAGACCCGCGCTTCGCCCCATTCGATCCATCCGAACGGGCGGGGCGTTTTGGGCATGTAGTTCCGCTCGACATTCGAGAGGCCAAAACCGGCGGCCGCATAAGCATCGGCAATCGGGCGAGTGAGATGGCATCCGCCGCCGATCCGCTTCCACACTGGCTCAATCCGCCGCTGCCATGCCTGCACCGAAGCATCGGGAGCGCTGCCGTGTTCGAGAAACAGCGCTTTCCCACCGGGACGGAGAACGCGGCGCATTTCGGCGAGAACCTGTTGCTGGTTTTCGACCGAGCATAAGGTGAAAGTCACAAGCACCGTATCGAAGCTATCATTGGCAAACGGCATTGCTTCGCCGAAGCCGCCGCGGATGTCGGCCGTCATGCCTCGTTCCTGTGCCGCAATGCGCGAGGCATCAAGCAGGGCAGGCGAGGGGTCCAGCCCCGACAAGCTGGTAATCCGCGCGGCGTCGTAGAACGCCATGTTGATCCCGCCGCCACAGCCGAGTTCGAGGACGTCGCCCGATGCCTGCGGCACGATACGGCTGCGCGCCTTCATGATCTGCGGTTGCGCGCAGCAATAGCCGATCAGCTTGGGAACCATAACGCGGTCCCACCAATTGGGCTGAAGGTCGGACATCTTGCTTCTCCCAGATCAAGCAGGCGGCGGCATGAGGCCGATGGTGCGCATCAACGTGGCTTGGGAAAGCATTGCCACAAGCCAGAACAAACTATCGCTTACCGCGCTGCGCCATGACAGCTCGCGAAGGCGGTAGCTGGCGATCAGCGCTGGCGCGACAAAACCGATCCAGATGATGGACGCGCTGCCCAATGTCATTGTCCAGACACCGCCTTTCGGCGGCGCCAGTATCAATGCGCCAGCAAGGATCGCAGCGATCCACCAATGCGCGACCAGCATCATCACAAGCGTCGCGGTAGGAACAGCCTTGCGATACCAGAGTGCCCCGATGCCAACAGAGGAAAGCGCCGCGACGGTAATCGGCCACGCGTTAAGCCAGATGTAGATCATTCGCGGCGGCCTCTACCGTTCATAAATGCTCCGAGAATTCAGCGATAACATCGCGATAGAGCTTTTTCTTGAACGGCACGATCAGGCTTTCGAGATCGGCAGGCCTCGCCCATTGCCACGCACGGAATTCCTGATGTTCGGTTGCGATGTTCACATCGCTGTCTTCACCCGAAAAGCGCATCAGGAACCAGTGCTGGCTTTGCCCCCGATATTTGCCGCCCCAGATTTTGCCCATCAGTTCAAGTGGGAGATCGTAGAGATGCTCTCCTTTCGAGCGTGCTATGATCGTAACAAGGCGGCGCGCGATGCCCGTCTCCTCCTCAAGCTCGCGAAACGCCGCCTGATCGGGTTCTTCCCCTTGATCGATCCCGCCCTGCGGCATCTGCCATGCCTCAACACTGCTGTCCAAGCGCTGTCCGACGAATACGAGCCCGTCGCGATTGAGCAGCATTATGGCAG
>JANOQL010000175.1:0-1846 GCA_031414835.1 Sphingomonadales bacterium
AAGGCCGCGCGTGATCGCGGCATTTTGACGGTCGGCGTTGTCACCAAGCCGTTCAGCTTCGAAGGTTCGCGCCGAATGAAATCGGCGGAGGCGGGCATTGCCGAACTTCAAAAGCATGTCGATACGCTGATCGTCATTCCCAACCAGAACCTGTTTCTGATCGCCAATCCTTCGACGACCTTCAAAGAAGCATTCCAGATGGCCGACGAAGTTCTGCAACAGGGCGTTCGCGGCATCACCGATCTGATGGTCATGCCTGGCCTCATAAACCTCGATTTTGCCGACGTCCGTTCTGTCATGGGTGAAATGGGCAAGGCGATGATGGGCACCGGCGAAGCGTCGGGTGAAAACCGCGCAATCGAGGCCGCTTCGAAAGCGATTGCCAATCCGTTGCTCGATGGCGTCTCGATGAAAGGTGCCAAGGGCGTCATCGTGTCGATCGTCGGTGGCGAAGATATGCGCCTGATGGAAGTCGATGAAGCCGCTAGCCACATCAAGGAACTCGTCGATCCTGATGCGAACATCATCTGGGGTTCGGCGTTCAATAACGATCTGGAAGGCAAGATCCGCGTCTCTGTGGTGGCCACAGGCATCGAAGCTGATGCCGCAGTCGCGCCTGAACCGGCAAGGGTATTTTCATTCCCTACCGCGCGCCGCACTGAAGAAATCATTCGCACGCCAGAGCCTGTCATTGCGCCAGCGCCGATCGAAGCCACTGACCCAGAACCTTTGGTCGAAGCCGCAGCATTCGAAACCGCGTCAGAACCGACTGCTGAACCTGAAACCGAAGCCGCAATCAGTGATTCAGCTGCTCCGGTTGCAGAGCCTATTGCCATGTTCGAAGACCCTGCGGTCAGCGATGAACTTGTCCTTGGGACAGACTCTGTGCTCGATGAGCCAGTGGCCAGCAACCCGGTACCGGCAACGCCCGAGCCCGAGCTGGCACCGAAGCGTCGCTGGCTGGTGTCATCTGATGATAAGACTGAAGAAGAGCCCCGGGTCGCTACGGGGGGAGGGACGTTGTTTGAGCGGATGTCGAATATCGCGCGCGGTGCCGCGCGAGGCGATGACACGGCTGAAGGCAAAGCCGATCCACTCGATATTCCACGGTTTCTCAATCGCCAGAACAACCAGTAATAAAGCTGCGATCTGGCAATGACTGAGTGCGCCGGGCCGGTTTGTCCCCGGTCCGGCGCAACCGGGCGCAGCGGCTGGGGCCATATGCTTGCATTTTAGCCGGAGCAGGCCTTTATCGCGTGAATATGAAACTCAACCATTCTCTTGCGGCAGTCATCGCCATGGTGGCGGTAACGGCTGCGATGGGGCAGCCTTCGACCGAGCGGTATCCTGTGTTCGGGGCCGATCCTGCGGTCCAGCTTTCCGCCAATCTCGTCGTGCTGGCACAGAATCCGCGCGATGTGAACGCACTGATCGGCGCGGGCCAGAGTGCTGTAGCGGTCGGCGATGGTAACGCTGCGCTAGCGTTTCTTGCGCGCGCTGAAGAGATTTCGCCGCGCAACGGGCGGATCAAGGCGGCATTAGGATCGGCATTGTTGCTGCTCGAACGGCCGGGCGAGGCGCTTAAACTGTTCTCCGAAGCAAGTGCGCTGGGGATACCGGATTCGGACATTGCAGCCGATCGTGGCCTCGCTCACGATTTGAAGGGGGAAAGCCGCAAGGCGCAACGCGACTATCTGCTCGCCCAAAGGATCGCACCTTCGGATGAACTCACGCGGAGGCTGGCATTGTCTTACGGCATTTCCGGCGATCGTTCGAATGCGCTTTCGATGCTCGACCCGCTGTTGCGCAAACAGGATCAGGCGGCGTGGCGCGCGCGCGCATTCAT
>JANOQL010000176.1:0-7805 GCA_031414835.1 Sphingomonadales bacterium
CAAGCCGGTTGATAACGAGATCATGGATATGCTCGATGGCGCGGCGGTGTCGTATCACGTCGTGCTGACCAAGGCCGACAAGATCAAGGCAACCGAGTTGGATGCCGTGCTGGCAGATACCGAAGCGCAGGCGCGAAAACGCCCCGCAGCGCACCCCGAGATCATTGCCACGTCGAGCGAGAAGGGCATGGGAATGCCCGAGCTTCGTGCGGCAGTGCTTGGGGCGATTGCGGGGTAGGGGTTCTCGGCTGCGCTCGAGCCTGCCTCTCGACTTCGCTCGAGGTGAGCGGAGTAGGGCACCAATTTCATAAACTCCGCTCATGTCGAGCCCTTCGTCTTCGCTCAGGATAAACTTCCGCCAATGGGCGGAAGTCGAGACACCGGTTCGAGCGACGCCGAGAACCTTGTTGGTCTTGATCGCAGTGGGTAGGGGTATCAGATGCTCAAACTCTTCATCGGTAATAAAACCTATTCCTCATGGTCGCTGCGCGGCTGGCTCGCCGCCAAACAGTCGGGTCTGCCGTTCGAAGAGGTTGTCGTCCCGCTCTACGATCAGGAGTGGGATCAGCGCCGCGAGGGCGATGAATTCGCGCCATCATCGGGCAAGGTGCCGATCCTGTGGGATGGCGTAGCGGTGGTGTGGGACAGCCTGGCAATTGTCGAATATCTCAACGAAACGTCGGGCGGAGACAAATTCTGGCCATTCGACCAATCGGCACGCGCGATGGCACGGTCAATGGCCGCCGAAATGCACTCAGGCTATGCCGCTCTTCGCCGCGAACACAGCATGAATGTCCGGCAGATATACCCGCCCAAGCAGCCTTCGGAAGCGGTCGCGGCGGACATTGAACGGATCATGGAAATCTGGGCACAGGCCCGTGCGCGCTACGGCGGCGAGGGCGATTTTCTGTTCGGCGAGTTTGGCGCGGTTGACATCATGTTCGCACCCGTCGTCACCCGGCTGATCACCTATTCGCTGCCCGTCGCGCAGTTCGCCGTTCCTTACATGCAGGCGATCATCGCGCACCCGTTCATGCAGGACTGGATCGCGAGCGCACAGGCCGAGGATTGGGTGATCGAGAAATTTGAGGGGCCTGTGCAGGGTTAGGTCGGATTCTTGGTAGCACTTCGAAACCAGATCCAAAGCACCCCCGGTAGGATCAATTCAACGCCGGTCAGGAACTGGAAAAGGCCATTGGGCAGCCCCACTTGCGCCGCCGATACAAGCCTGGCCAGCCCGCCGGCAAAGAATGTAACGAGGAGCCAGAGAAATGGCGTGCCGCGGGTATAAAGGCTACGGCTGCACCAGATCAGCGCAGCCCCGAACCCGACGAAAAGCGTTGCATAAAAGCGGTCTTCGCTATCCATGGTTGCATTGACTGGGACCGAACCCGGGATCGAGCTTGGTCCGAACGCGATATGCGCGCTGCCGATAGCAACGCATACCGCACCAAACAACGCGACAACTGCTGAGAGCAAGCGTCTCATGGCCGCACCACAATCCCCACCGCCGGATCGGCTTTGCCGGCGAGCGTGGTGCGATAGGCTTCGGCTGCCGCTGCAACGCCATCTCGATGATCGACTGTCACGAACCCGTCGGTTGCCGCAACGAATCCGGCCCAGCTTTTCCCCACCGCCTCTGCAAAGCCCTTCGGCCCCAATTCCTTGACCGTCGCCGTCGCATGGTCGGGGGCGAAGAACAGGACAGGTGCCGGGCCAGGGAGGGGGTCGCCCGAACCGCCGCGCCCATCGACATGCGTTGCCCCGACAAGGCAACTATATTTGAGCGCATCGCCCAGCGTTTCATGCCCATCGCGCAACACGCTGGCATTGCCCGCGAAATCGACGATCACCGCTGGAAGTTGACGAAGTTGACGACACATCTCGTAAGAAATCACTTCATCGTAGAGACCAGTCGATTCCACGAATGCCACATTGCCCGCCGAGGTGAGGCCGATGCGCCGCACATCGGGCGAACTGGCCTTCGTGCAATGCGCCAGCGCCAGCGCGGTTTTGGACGATGCGCTCGTCATCACCACTGCCTCCGCGCCGAACCAGTTTTCGCGGCGCATCATCGCTTCGATCAGGAAACCCGTTTTGAACAACGGCCCGAACAGCATCCGCGCGTCTTCACGCTTGGGATCATGTTCGGGGTCGGCAGCAAGGCGGCTATACTGGTTGTAAAACGGGCTCATCGGCTGGCGGTGCGGCGCGGCATCGATGAAGCCTGATGCGACCACCTTATCGGCATCGATCACCAGATGCGTTCCCATCGGCAGATAGCCATAGATGCGCGTGCCTTCGGGAAGATCGGGGTGCCGCGTTTCTTCGATCACGCCATGGCCCCACATCGGAACCACGCCCCAGCCGTCTTCGGCAGGAAAGAAATCCCAATATTTGAACATGTCGCCGATCACCGCATAGGTGATGTTGTTGGCAGTCACCGCGAAGCTTTCCACGCGCACCCGCACCTGGCCTTCGCCTAGCGGGGATACCGCATCGGTATGAATTTCCGTTGTTGCCAATGAGCCCTTTGCCACCCGCACAGTCTGCGTCATGATCGCCTCTCCGATTGTTACGGCACCCGGTAATAGTCAGCGATCCGGTCCAGCGCCAGCGTCAGCACGAGCTTTCCCGAACGGCTTGGCCAGCCGAGGTTGCGCTCGACATCGGGAATGCGGTCCCCCGCGCACACCACGCGCCACAGCACGTCGGTCAATCCCGGTCCAGTGGTCGCGCACGCTGCGTGAAAGCGGTCGCGCGCGTCAATGGCACCGATCGTCGCCATATCCGCGCCGCTCGCGCGACTCGATTTGTCGGCTGATGCGGGATCCCATGCCATTGTGGTCCGTTGGGCAAGTCCGCCGCGCATGTAATCGGCGTGGAGCAAGCTGCCGGCCCCAAACTGGCGATCGGTTATCATCTTCCTCGCGTGGAGCCATGACAATGGCGATTCAGCGAGATTGACCGTTACGGTGCGCGATGCGCGTCCTGTTCGAGAGAATGTGGCACCGGGAATCGCGCGTTCGATAAGGTCTGTTGGCATGTCACTGGCTCCATTGGGTCCGACCCCCTTGCCAAATGGGAGCAGATATAGGAAAGCAGAAACCGTATCGGTTATAGGACAATTCGACATGATCACCGCAATCCGTGAAGTGCGCCGGGCAAAAGGCATGACATTGGCCGAAGTGGGGCTGGCGTGCGTGCCGCCGACGACGGCGCAAACGATCGGGCGATTGGAAACCGGCACGCGCACCGTTTCGGTTGGCTGGCTTAACCGGATTGCCAAGGCGCTGGGCGTTGAGGCTGGCGATCTGGTGCAATTGCCCGATCGGGCCGATTTGTCGGTTGCGGCATTGCTCCGCACCGATGGAGCAGAAGCGCCGCGTCATCCGCAAACCGTCACGCCACCTGCGCCGATGCCCGATGGCATCGCGGTGCTCGTCGAAACGAGCATCGGCGATTATCGTGCTGGCGATGAAATCTGGTGCAGTCGGCTGGCGCCAGATGGGTTCGCGACAGCGCTCAATCGCGATGTGCTGGTGCCGCGCCCTGCGGGGCGGTTCGTGTTCGGGCGAATGATCGGGCGCGAAGGATCGCGGATGCAGCTTTTGCCGCTAGAGGCTGGCGGCAAGCAGCAGATTTTCGACGATCCCGCGTGGATCGGTGTGGCAGTCAAGCTGGTGCGGGCGCTGTAGGGTCTTCATCCTTGCCTTGAGGCGAGGTGGCGGCGGCCTTCGACTGGCTGGCAAGCCAGCCGCTCAGGATAAACTGCCCTTCGGGCAGCGCTCGTCGGAGTGGTGCTGAAAAAGCGCGCGATAGCGCGCTGGCTGCTTCCGCAGCCATTATTTGCACTACTCTACCACAAGCGGTTCCCCTCGCCCCAAGGCGAGGATCAGGTCAAAACTTGAACCCGACCGTCACCCGCGCGTTGATCGGCGCGCCGGTTGTGATGTTGGTGTCATTGTGCGCGCTCGGGAAATAGCCCTTGTCGGTCAGGTTTTCGACGTTGAGCTGTGCTTCGATCTTGTCGTTGAACTTATAAAACAGCGCGGCATCGATCCGGGTATAGCCAGGCAGCCGGGTGAGATTTGAAATCGTCGTGAACTGCGCTGACTGGTGATACAGCCCCAGCCCGATCCCCAAGGCATCTGTCACGTCGTAACGGTTCCACAGCGACACTTGATGCCGCGGCACCTGGCCCACGCGGCGGCCGGCAGGGGCGGCGGCGGTCGTTTCGGTGATCCGCGCCTTGGTATTGGCATAGCCAAGCGCCGTTTGCCATTGCGGCGTGATCCGCCCCACCAGCCCGAGTTCGAACCCGCTGGTCCGCTGCGCGCCTGTCAGCACGATCTGCCCGGCAACCGGCCCGTTCGCCCGCGTGTTGCCACGATCGAGCCGGTAGACCGCAACCGTCGCGCTCAATCCCGGTCGCACATCGACTTTCGCGCCAATTTCATAATTATCGAACGTTTCGGGCTTCAACGTCGCGTTGGTCGGGGCAAAGCTGACGAACTGATCGCCTGTCTGCGGCAGAAACGATTTCGAATAGCTGACATAGATCGATGACGCTTCGGTGGGTTTGACGACAAGCCCGACGCGCGGCGACCAGAGATCATCGGCCCGCGCAATCGTGGTTGGCGCAGGCGTTGTGAACAGGCTCGTCACGGCATTGTCGAACCGGTCGTAACGCAGCCCCGTAATCAGATCGACATGGCTGCCGATGCTGATCTGATCCTGAGCATAGAAGGAAATCTGTTCGAGATTGCCCGTCACGCTGCGATTGTCCGCACTGGCCGGGCCAGCGATAAAGGTCGGCACCGGAACCGCGATCGGGCGCGTGAGCGCCACCGCAGCGCTGCGCCGCGCGGCGGCGTTGAGCACGCCTGTGGTATTGTAAAACCCGTTGATGCGGATGCTGATCGAATTCTGATCGGTATATTCGGTCCCGACCAGCAGCACGTGATCGAGAGGTCCGGTCGTGACTTTCCAGACCAGATTTGCCTGCGCCACCAGATTGTCGCGATCGCCAATATCGCGATATGCCTCGAACTGAAGGGTGCGGGCACCGGTGGTGGCGTTGGTCGTCACGGCAGTAGCCGGGAATACGTTCGAATAGGCTTTGTCGTAATCGCCATACAGCGCCTGAGTGGTGAATGTCAGCGTATCGGTGAGCGCGACTTCCCCGCGAAACGTCAGCACATCGGCGTTGAGGCTGGTTTGATTGACGTTGCGGAGCCCAAAAAAATCGTCGCGAAAGCCGCGCACCGGCCCTGCCGGATTGCCGAGAACGCCGAGCCCTGCCGACGCAAGACCGCGATCTGCGGGGATGCCGCGATCGACGATGCGATCATCCTCGACATGTTCGTAGCCGAGCTGGAGCTTGATCGTTTCGCCGAGTTCGGCACCGACCACCGGGTTCACCGCGAACCTGTCTCCCCCATACACATCGCGATGATTGTCGAGGCTTTCGTAAAACCCGTTGAGCCGGAATGCGGCCATATCGCCCAAGGGCAGGTTGATATCGGCCTGGCCATAGGCCGAACCGAAACTGTCTGCCGAAACCGAACCGGCGATCCGCGTTTCGCCGCTGATCGGCCCTTTGGTCACCCGATTGACGATGCCGCCGCCGCCGCCACGACCGAAGATCATCGCGTTGGGCCCCTTGTGCACTTCGACCCTGTCGACATTGTAGAAGCTGCGATAATAGGGAACGTCATCGCGCAGGCCATCGACGAAAAAATCTGCGGTCGAATTGTTGCCGCGCAGATTGATCTGGTCACGATGGCCTTCGCCTTGGCCTGCGCTGACGCCAGGGATCAGCCGGACGAGATCGGCCATCGACCGGATCTGCTGGTCCTTGAGCTGTTCTTCGGTAACGACGGTGATCGATTGCGGAACATCGATCAGCGCAGTGTTGGTTTTTGTGCCCGTCGTCGTATCGACCGTCTTATATCCATCGATCTGGCCCGTCACGATGATTGGTGCGCCGCCTTCAGCATCGGCTTCTTCAGCAAACGCAGGTGTGGCTAACGCAAGCGCTATCGGGAACAGCGATGTGGAAAAGCGGATAGACTTCGACAGTTGCGGCACCTGAAAACCCCTTGATGAGACTAGGGATCGGCTAATGCGACACGATTGCAACGTCAAGTCTAATGAGAATTATTCTCAATCTGTTGCGCATAGAGCCAAACGCGAACGGCGCTGGCCAGATTGCCGGGGTTGCGGCGCGCGATACGGTCAGCATCGATCCGGGCAACGAGCGCGTTGACAGGCAGTCCCAGACTGGCGGCGGCGCGACGCAGCCCGTCCCAGAATATCGGTTCGAGACTGATCGATGTTTCATGGCCGGCAATCGTGACCGACCGTTTTACAGGGCCGTTGGCGGCATTCTCGATTTGCATCGCGCACCAATGGCCCGAAGCTGCGATCGCGACAAGCGCTTCGGCTGGCTCACATCAAAAATCCGCCCATCCGCTTGGCCGCCGTGAAGTATCGCGACATCGAATCGGCGGCCTTGTCGGTCAGCCGGATAAAGATACGGCGGCCGTCCATCGGGTCGGCGTGTCGTTCGAGCAGGCCATTATCGGTCATCGTCTTGATCCAGCGAAGCGCCGTCGTCGGCGGAACCGCAGCAGCAATGCACAGGCTCGACACGGCCACCTGATCGCCCTCGATCCGCGCCGCGAGCAAATCGAGCAAGATGTCCCAAGCCGGATCGGCAAAAAGCTCTGAATCGAAAAACCGGTCGCGCATCCGCCGCAGCCGCAGCACGTTGCGAACCTCGTTGGCATCGGGCGCGCCGAGACCGATCATTTCGCCGGGTTGTGCCGCAAACACAGGCATCATGTCGCTGACCTGGCCCGAAAGGTTGGCACGGCGTGACAGCGGATCGCCTTCTCCTACCGACGATAGCCCGTTCAGTGCGCGTGCAATCCGGTGGACTTCGTCGGCAAGCCGCTTGAGCCGGATTGCGTCGATGTCGGTGGCGCTGTCTGCCATCCACAAATCGCGGTCCGACCAGGCGAGACTGACGGCCGCGAAACGGTCTGCCGGATCGGGATCGCACAGCAGGGTCGTCCGGCTGCTGGTGCTGGCATGGGCCATTGTGTCGAGCACGTCGACCGGAAACGCAAATATGGCAGCGGCCCCGGCGCGATCAGCGAAATGTTCGACGCGCGACACCAAGGGTTCAAGAGAGCTCGAAACCGGGTCTGCAATATCGACAAGGATCGCCCGCGCCGTCGATTGCTGGTCCAGCCGGTCATGGATCATGCCGAGGCCCAGCGTCGCACCGATCCGCCCTCCCGCAGCCGCGACCGCATCGGCAAATGGCCTTGCTCCAGCATCGCTATCGGCAAAAATGAGCGCAAGGCCGGTATCCCGAACATAATCGGTATTGGAATGGTGTGTCGTCATCGATGCCCCCTGATTCATGGTCCGTTCTGCATTAACTATGTCAGTTCGGACCAAGGTCACGCCAAACTATCGCCGTAATGACGCTTTTCTACAACAGCGATCGAAGTCAGGCGTTCGATCATCGGCTGGCATCGTCAGAAATCGTCACTTCTCTCACCGCTCATTCTCATCCGAAATGGATGTTGATCGGCGATTGCGTGACAATGATTGTGCCGCGCCGCAGCAATGCTACAGGGGCAATAATGCGCACTCCGTTCCCCTTTTCAGCCATTGTCGGCCAATCCGAGATGAAGCTGGCGCTCTTGATCGCCGCGGTCGATCGTTCGCTTGGCGGGGTGATGGTGTTCGGCGATCGCGGGACGGGGAAATCCACAGCCGTCCGTGCT
>JANOQL010000177.1:0-5287 GCA_031414835.1 Sphingomonadales bacterium
GCGTAAACGCCAAAATAGCTCCGCGTCATCATGCCGTCCGCAAACGACAGGCCCAGCTTGGTCCACCCGCCTTGCGTCAGCATCAGCGCCATGATGCCTGCAACATACAGAAGTCTGCTGCCCATCGAGACGATGATCGCACCGATCAGAACTATGGCGACACCGGCCTGAATTGTCGTCGAATCGGGAATGCCATAGCTTCCCTGTCCCACAAGCGACACGAACAACATCGCAATTGCCGCAAACCTGGAGATGCGTGCCGCAGATGATCTTTGCCAGAATGCTGCTGTTTTTTCGAACAGTGCACGCGGGGCAAGCGCAATCGCAGATGCGAGCATCAATAGGGGATATTCGTAGGTCCAGTCGAAAACGAGCGGTGCAATAAGCGCGCAGATAATGCCGCCAATGACGCCGCCAATAGACATGGCGAGGTAGAACCGGGTCAGATGCTCAGGTGCGGGGCGTCGCGCGAACATGGCGCTGTGGAGAGCGACAGCAATGACGAACATGTTGAACACTGTCGCAATTGCAAAAACCATTTGCCACTGAGTTGCATCGGCGAAAACCCCACAAGCTGCGATCGGCAAGGTCAATGGTGCGATCTGTGTGAAAAAATCGGCGAGGCGCCGGTCGGTCGCAAACGCTACGGAAAAGCTCAGCAGATAGAGCCCGAGAGGAATGACCCAAAGCAACGGCATTGCCACGATGTCGGTCGTCAAATGGAGTGTTGTCGCCAGCATCAGACCCGAAGGGATTGCAGCGAGCGTGATCCATCGCATCGTTTCGCTTCTGGTCGGCAGCGGCGTGCTGGCCGATGGGGCATCGCCTATTCGCGCAACATTCGGGATCCTGAACGCGCACAACAGCACGAGCAGCGCAAGAACGCCGTACCCGATGCTCCACAACAGGCTTTGTTGCGCAACCGGCAGCAAGGGTTCGACAATCAGCGGATATGTGATCAGTCCGCCAAAACTGCCAAGGTTTGATGCGGCATATAGCGGATATGGGTCGCCGCCGCCCGAGAGCGTGAACCACCGCTGCATCAGCGGTGCCTGCGCAGAAACGATGAAGAATATTGGCCCTATCGAGGTCAGCAACAGCCATGGAACCCACAATACCGGACTGGCATCGACAGGCGGCATCGCTTGCGGCAGGCCGATCGGCAGCATCAGCGCCGCAATGGCGAAACCGCCGAGATGTACGATCGACTGGGTTCTGCCATTGAGCTTCGAAAGCCAATGCGCGTAGGCATAGCCGCCCAACAGCAGCGCTTGATAAACCAGCATTGCCGAGTTCCACACAGCCGGTGCGCCGCCAAGACGTGGCAACGCCATCCGCGCGATCAGCGGCTGAACGAGGAACAGCAGGAACGATCCTGCACAAATCGTCACAACAAACAGCGCGCGCTGCGCCGAAGTGAAAGTCGGCACAGTCGCGGTTGCGGTCAAAATGGCCCCCTTTTGCATACCCGACGCTGCCTATAGCAGCGGCAGTATGGAAATGGTTAACGCCGTCTCAATGAACTGGTTTCGCTATGCTATAGACCATGTGCGGTTTGAGCGGGTCTCCGTCCGGCACTTTGGGGTGGGCGAAGTCGAGTTCGGGATGTCGTGACATGCCGAGCCGCTCCATCAGTCCCCAGCTGCGCGTATTGCCGGGCGTGGTGATCGCCCAAATTCGATCGGCATCGGTGTTTGCCCAACCCCAATCGAGGCACGCCAGCGCCGCCTCCCGCGCATATCCACGCCCCCAATCCTTGCCCCACAAACGCCAGCCGATTTCGACTTCGCCGTCGATGGGGGCGAATTCGCCACGAAAAAACCCGCAAAACCCCAGAAATGCGCCATCATCGCGCCGTTCCAGCGCCCACACCGTGTAACCGATTGCGGCGGCCTGCACGATAAACCTGTCGATCTGCGCATCGGATTCTTCGCGCGTTTTCAGCGGGCCGATAGTGACCATGACCTGCGGATCGCAAGACATTGCGTGCCACGGATCACGATCTTCATCGCGCCAATCGCGCAGGATCAATCGATCGGTTTCAAGGCGGAACTCACCCATTGAGCAGGCGTGCCGCATGTGCTGCGTGATAGGTCAACACACCCGAACACCCGGCTCTCCGAAACGCCAGCAGGGTTTCGAGCACCAACGCATCGCGGTCACCCGCTCCAGCCGCCGCCGCTGCCTCGATCATCGCATACTCGCCCGATACCTGATATGCGAATACGGGTACGTCGAACCGCTCCTTCACTCGTCGGATGATGTCGAGATAGGGAAGCCCTGGCTTGACCATGACGCTATCTGCGCCCTCGGCAATGTCCATCGCGACCTCGCGCATTGCCTCCTCGGCGTTGGCGGAATCCATCTGGTAGGTCTTCTTGTCGCCCTTCAGCAACCCGCCGGAGCCAACGGCATCGCGGAAAGGACCGTAAAACGCGCTCGCATATTTCGCGGCGTAAGACATGATCTGCACATTAGCATGCCCTTCGGTCTCGAGCGCGGACCGGATGGCGCCGATTCGCCCGTCCATCATATCCGAAGGCGCAATTATGTCGGCTCCCGCGCGTGCCTGATTGACTGCCTGCGCAGTCAGCACGTCGACTGTGGCGTCGTTCAGCACATAGCCGTGCTGATCGACCAACCCATCATGGCCATGCGCCGTGTAAGGATCGAGCGCGACGTCGGTCAGCACTCCCAAGTCATCGCCCAGCGCATCCTTGATTGCGCGGATCGCCTGACACATCAGATTGTCGGGGTTCAGCGCTTCTTTTCCGTCATCGGTGCGAAGGGCACGCTGTGTATTGGGAAAAAGGGCGATGCAGCCAATGCCCAATGTCTTGGCTTCGCGTGCCCGTTCCACAATTGCATCGACCGACCAGCGCGACACCCCTGGAAGGGAAGCGATCGGTTCCTCAATGCCCTGCCCTTCGGTGATGAACAGCGGCCAGATCAGCTGCTGCGGAGAAATGGCATTCTCGGCAACAAGCGCGCGACTCCATCCTGTCGAACGCAGGCGACGCAGTCGTGTGGCTGGAAAAACTGATGGCGTCATGGCATCATCCTGTTGCACGTCGTTGTTCTTACCGAACAGCACATGAGGGAACGCACGTGCTGCTGATTAGGAGCCTGTTAGGCGTCTGCTGCTAGAGGGGCAAATATGTTGCAGACGCAGTCCGAGAACGGCACCGGTGAGACGGTGGTTCGCATAAGTTCGCCCGATGCGTGCGATGCAGCCCTGCTGGCTGACTGGACCGCGCTTGCCGAAGTTGCCAGCGAACCCTGCGCGTTCGCGGAGGCGTGGTTCACGATTCCCGCGCTCAAGGCGTTCGGTCATGATGGGGTTAAGCTGCTTGAAGTTCGCGCATTGAGCGGCGAACTGATCGGAATGATCGCGCTCGAAACCCACGATCGTTATGGCAGGATCCCAGTTCGCCACGTTCGCAATTGGGTTCACTACCAGTGCTTCATGGGAACACCGCTCGTGCGGGCTGGCTCCGAGCGGCAGTTCTGGGACGCCGTCCTCAACTGGCTCGACATCTGCGACTGGGCCAACGGATTTCTGACATTGCGCGAAATGGATGCAAAGGGACCGGTCGCTCTAACTTTGTGTTCGCTCCGCAAATGCGAACCTGTCCATCGGTATCACCGGGCAATGCTCGCTGGCGGCAGATCGCCCGATTCCTATCTCGATGTGCATGTCCGGCCCAAAAAGCGCAAGGAGCTAAGACGCCTTGCTGCACGACTGCGCGATGCAGGCACCGTCAGCTTTGACGTGTTTCGTCACGGTTGCGATCTTGATCAGTGGTGTGCCGAATTTCTCGCGCTCGAACAGGCCGGATGGAAGGGCCGTGACGGCGCGGCGTTCGCCAATGATGCGAACTCGCAGGCATTTTTGAGCACTGTTCTCAAAGGCGCACATGCCAACCACCGGCTCGATTTTCAGCGATTGAGCCTCGATAACAAGCCGATAGCGATGCTGATCAACTTTCGCACGCCTCCGGGAAGCTGGTCGTTCAAAATTGCCTATGACGAAGCGCTCGCCAGATTTTCACCTGGCGTCATGATCGAACTCGAAAATCTTGCCTCGGTCTTCAATGACCCCGATGTCGAATGGATGGACAGTTGCGCGGTCGCCGATCACCCGATGATCGACAGGCTCTGGGTCGGAAGGCGCGAAATTTCGCAATTAACCGTGCCGCTTTCAGGTATGCGGCGCCGCACAAGTCACGCACTGTGCCGGGCCGCAGAAAGCGCATCGGCGGCAGTCAGGAAAGTTCGGGGATGATTGCACAACCATTTCCGCACCACGTTTTGGCGCTGCTTGAAACGGCGTATCCCGAATCGCCGGTCAAGCTCAGCCATCAGCTGACACATCACCCGCTGCTTTCACTCGATGCCATCGTTGCGCTTGCAGGGCGACTTCCGTCCAGCGATGTCGAATATAATGCGGGCGACCTTCCCATCGGGATCGATGCATCCGCCATCCCGAAATTTTCACTGTCGATTGCAGAAACTGTGCGCGACATCGAAGCGAACGGGGCCTGGATGGTGCTCAAACAGATCGAGCAGGATCCTGAATATCGCGACTTGCTGCATGAAACGCTGGCATCGATCCGTGAGGTGGTTGAACCGAAAACCGGACCGATGCTCACACTTCAAGGCTTCTTATTTGTGTCGGCCAGCAACGCAGTCACGCCATTTCATTTCGATCCCGAACACAACATCCTGTTGCAGGTCCGCGGCACCAAAACCTTCACAATCTTCTCTCAGACGGAAGAGGCGATCGTGCCGCCCGATGCGCACGAACGGTTCCATATGGGTGAACAACATCGCAACTTAGTGTGGAACGACGCGTTCGCAGCCAACGCCGAGGCGGTCTATCTGGCACCGGGCGACGCGATCCATGTGCCTGTCAAGGCACCCCATTTTGTTCGCGTGATCGACGGTCCTTCGATTTCATTGTCAGTCACATGGCGATCCGAATGGAGCTACCGTGAGGCCGATGCCCGGGCGCTAAACCGTCTTGTTCGGAAGGCTGGCTTGTCCCCTCACTCGCCTGGTCGATGGCCCACTCAAAACCTGATCAAGGCCCAAGCATATCGTGCGATCAGGAAGTTGCGTAATCTGGCGACAGGTTAAGTCTGCACGACCAATCATATTTGCACTGGTGCAAAGCCGTTGCGATACGCTGCTTCGGGTGCAATAGGCAGTGGTATTCATTGCATATGCCAGTCAACCACCGCCTTTTTCTGCGCACTGCCGTCATTGGCTTAGCAGTTGCGCACGC
>JANOQL010000178.1:0-2712 GCA_031414835.1 Sphingomonadales bacterium
GCATCCCGGCTTTCGCCTAGCACCCGCGCCAGACACAAGGGGGATCGCGATGCGGGGACTGCGAACGAGCCTGGCGCTGGCCGCTGCGGCACTGGCGACACCGGCATGGGCACAGCCCGAACTTGTATCCGACAGCGGTGACACCGCATGGATCCTCGCCGCCTCCGCACTTGTCCTGATGATGACGATCCCGGGGCTTGCGCTGTTCTATGGCGGGCTGGTGCGCGCAAAGAACGTGCTTTCGGTCGCAATGCACTGCTTTGTGATTGCGGCAATCGTGTCGCTGCTCTGGGCGACAATCGGCTATTCGCTCGTGTTCGGCAGCGGCAGCAGCGTGATCGGCGGGCTTGGAAACCTGTTCCTCGCAAACCTTGCCGACCTTCGCGATGGCACGACGATTCCTGAAAGCACCTATGCCTTGTTCCAGATGACCTTTGCGATCATCACCCCTGCGCTCGTGATCGGTGCGTTTGTCGAGCGGGTGCGGTTCGGCTGGGTGGTCGCATTCGCACTGCTCTGGACGTTGCTCGTTTACATCCCCGTCGCGCGCTGGGTATGGGGCGGCGGCTGGCTTTCGCAGCTCGGCACGCTCGATTTTGCTGGCGGCATCGTGGTGCATACGACAGCAGGCGTGGCCGCACTCGTCATCGCATGGATGCTTAAACCGAGACGCGGCTTCAACCGCACATTGCTTCCCCCGCACAGCCCTGCGCTGACGATGGCAGGCGCAGGCCTGCTCTGGGTGGGCTGGTTCGGCTTCAATGGCGGATCGGCACTCGCCGCAACCGACGATGCCTCGACCGCGATCATGAACACCCATCTCGCCGCTTGTTCTGCCGCACTGGTCTGGATCGCGATCGAGCGCATCCGCATCGGCAAGGCGACGGGCATCGGCATCGTAACGGGGGCTGTCGCAGGGCTGGCAACGATCACGCCAGCGGCAGGCTATATCGGGCCAGTCGGAGCAATCATCCTCGGCCTCGTTGGCGGCACGATTTGCCTGTTCGCGGTCAATTTCGTCAAACAAACACTCAAGATCGACGATTCGCTCGATGTCTTCGCGGTCCATGGCGTCGGCGGCATCTTGGGTTCGCTGCTGTTTCCATTCTTCATTTTGCCAGCACTCGGCGGACCGGGGTTCGACGGCAATACCCTTGTCGGCCAGCTTGTTGCGCAAGTCACAGGCGTCACGGTGGTCGCCGCGTGGACAGCCGGAGCGACGCTCTTCATCGCGTTCATCATATCCTACGCGCTGCCAATGCGGATCGGCGAAGAGGCAGAACATGACGGCCTCGATCTCTCCAGCCACGGCGAACGCGGGTGGGAACTCGACTAGCGGCGGACTTCACCGGCAAAGCCCCCAGCCGCCAAGCGACGCCTGATCGAAATGGAATTGATCGCGATGCGCGGCGTTGTAATCGGGGGACAACACCGTCGAGAAACTGCCGCAGGCTCCGTTGCGCACGCGGCGGAGGAAGGTGGCTTCAGGGCCATCGCCTGCCCAGTCACTGAGAACCGAAATCCGCCGCCCGTCAGCCAGCCGGAACGCGGAGACATCGATGGCGTTGGCGCTGGCGTGCTGGCTGAGGCTGCCCGTGCTGCCGCTACCGATCCGGCGGCAGTTATAGGTTCCCAAAGTCTCGATTGCGATGACAGGCGAACCGAGCAGCAGTCGCGCTTCGCGTTGCATAACTTGGCGTTCCCACAGCACCAGTCCAAGTGCCGTCACACACGACATCGGGGTGGCCGGACGGTAGCCGATACTTCGCGACCGCAAAGGCAAGACCCCGTCCGAATAGCCGCACGAGGGGCCACCATCGATATCGGGGGCTGCGTCAAAGCCCGCGCCGGCCTCACCCAGCAGGCGGCGACAGGCCGGAGCATCGTCCCGCAATCGCGCGATCTTCATCCGCGTAAAGGGCCCAACCGGTTCTGCCAGCGACAGCGGCTGCCACGGCATCGCGCGCCAATTCCGGGCAACCCAGAACGTGCCTGCCACCAGCAAGATCGCAGTCATGACGAGCGGGATCGAAATGCGCTGACGGCGGCGTGGCATCAGTTGTTGCCGCCCAAATCGAGCCTCAGCGCTGCATCACCACCGGCGTTCCCGGCTTGACCATCAGCGCCAGCCGCGCGGCATCCCAGTTCGACAGGCGAATACACCCATTGCTCTCCGTGCGACCGATCAGATGCGGTTCGGGCGTTCCGTGTATGCCATAATGCGGTTTCGACAAATCGATCCATACCACGCCAACAGGACTGTTCGGCCCCGGCGGCAGCGTGGCCTTTTTTGCATCGGCACCCGATCCGCGAATGAGTTTTGGATCATAGGAATAATCGGGATTGAACGAAAGCCCGTTGATTTTCCACCGCCCGATCGGGAGCGGATCGGCTGACGATCCCATCGTCGCGGGGAACTGCGCGACCATCTTCTCGGATTTGTCATAAACGCGCAGAACGCCATCGGATTCATCGATCAGCACCCGTGCCGCTTCGGGCACATCGGCACTGACATTGAGGCTGTCGAGCGTGGCGCGCCATTTGGGATCGCTGGTCTTGTAATCGCGCGAAGTGCGCAACGCATTGGGGACGATGATCCGTGTGCCAGTCACCAGCCGCGTCTGCGGGCTGTTGAGTGCGATGAGCGTTTCGGGCGTCGTGTGGAACCGCTCAGCGAGCGATTCCATCACGTTGCGATAGCCTAGCGCAGAC
>JANOQL010000179.1:0-1578 GCA_031414835.1 Sphingomonadales bacterium
ACCTTTGCAAAGCCGCAGCAATATGCGGTCGGGATGCGGCATGTGTTCGTCAATGGCGTTCAGGTGCTCAAGGATGGTGAGCATACTGGGGCAAAGCCCGGGCAAGTCGTGCGCGGTCCGGGCCATGGCAAATGTCCCGCCGCTAAATAAGGAAAACATGTGACATTCGATTATGATCTGTTCGTCATCGGCGCAGGCTCGGGCGGGGTACGGGCGTCGCGCGTATCGGCGGCGCACGGGGCGAAGGTTGCCCTGGCTGAGGAATATCGCGTCGGCGGCACCTGCGTCATTCGCGGCTGCGTGCCCAAAAAGCTGCTCGTTTACGGCGCGCACTTCGCCGAGGATCTGCACGATGCGCGGCGCTTCGGGTGGAACGTGCCCGATTGCAGCTTCGACTGGACGGTGCTGCGTGACAATGTGCAGGCCGAGGTCGATCGGCTCGAAGGCATTTATGGCGAGACGCTGGGGAACCACAATGTCGAGGTGATCCGCGAACGTGCGGTGCTGACCGGCCCCAATACGGTAAAGCTGGCTGGCGGGCGCGACGTCAGCGCGAAGAAGATCCTGATCGCGACCGGCGGCTGGCCAGTGCGCCCCGAATTTCCCGGCAGCGAACATGGCATCACATCGAACGAGGTGTTCCACCTCGATGCCATTCCCAAACGCGTCGTGATCGCCGGCGGCGGCTATATCGCCAACGAATTCGCCGGCATTTTCAACGAGTTCGGGGCGAAGGTGACCATCGTCAATCGTGGCGATACGATTCTGCGCGGCTATGATGCGCAGATCCGCGACCGGCTGCTCCAGATTTCGATGACCAAGGGCATTGCCTTCAAATTCAACGCGCCGTTTGAAAGCCTTGCGAAGAATGAAGACGGCAGCCTCTCGGTCAAGCTCAAGGATGAAGACGCCTTCGATACCGATCTCGTGCTCTTTGCCACGGGCCGCGCACCCAATGTCACAGGATTGGGGCTTGAGGCGGCTGGCGTCGAACTCAACGAACGCGGCGCGATCCGGGTCGATGATGACAATCAGACGTCGGTTCCGAACATCTATGCTGTCGGGGACGTGACCGACCGCATTCAGCTCACCCCGGTGGCGATCCGCGAGGGCCAAGCATTTGCCGACACTGTATTCGGGAATACCCCAACGCGCGTCGATTATGCCAATGTGCCCAACGCCGTATTCTGCCACCCGCCGATCGGTGCGGTCGGGCTTACCGAGGCGCAGGCGCGCAACACGCTGGGTTCAGTAAAGACCTATACGTCCGATTTTCGCGCGATGAAGAATGTCCTTGCTGGTCGCAACGAGCGCGCACTGTACAAGATGGTCGTCGATGCCGCGACCGATGTTGTCGTTGGTCTCCACATGATCGGCCCCGATGCACCGGAAATCCTCCAAGCGGCGGCGGTGGCGGTCAAGGCGGGGCTGACCAAGGCGCAGTTCGATCAGACCTTGGCACTGCATCCGACGATGTCCGAAGAACTTGTGCTGATGAAATAGGGGACAGTCCCCTATTTCTCTGGTTGCACCCCGATATGCCCGCGCCCTTGTTTGGCGTTGAGTTCGACCTGTCGG
>JANOQL010000180.1:0-3768 GCA_031414835.1 Sphingomonadales bacterium
CTCAGAACACCGGAAACCGGCCCCTCCGTCAGCCTGCGGCTGCCACCTCCCCGTTCCGGGGAGGATCACGTTTGAATCACCCAGAATGATCACGCCCGCGCCCCTAGCGATACGGGGCATCGGCGGCAAGGTTCGCGGCGATGGTGCGTTCCCATTTGTCCCCGTTCGCGAGCAGCTTCGCCTTGTCGTAGAGCAGTTCCTCGCGTGTTTCGGTGGCATATTCGAAGTTCGGCCCCTCGACGATCGCATCGACCGGGCACGCCTCCTGGCAGAAACCGCAATAGATGCACTTGGTCATGTCGATGTCATACCGTGTGGTGCGCCGCGACCCATCGTCGCGCGGCTCGCTCTCGATCGTGATCGCCTGCGCCGGGCACACCGCCTCGCACAGCTTGCACGCGATGCAGCGCTCTTCGCCATTGGGATAGCGACGCAGCACATGCTCCCCCCGGAACCGCGGCGAAATAGGGTTCTTCTCATAGGGGTAATTGATCGTCGCCTTCGCCTTGAAGAGATATTTCAAGGTGAGCCAATGCGCCTTGAGAAACTCCCACAGCGTGAACGATTTGATGAGGTGGGTGATGGTGTTCATTTCGAAGACTCTTTGACTTGCTCGCTCAGTGGCTTTGGACAAGTCCACTGATTGAAATAAATGAGCCCGAACCATTGGCGGCCTTGCTCAGCATCTTGCTTCTTCCCGTCAACAATCTGGCCCGTGAGATCAACAGGGTTCGGCAGTTTCACCTCAGCAAGACATCCGGTGTTCTGATCAAACACCATTGCACCTCGTTCAGAGGTAGGAGCGATAAACTGAAATGACGCATTTAAGGGGATGGCATCGTCATCCGGCGCGTCAAACCTCATCGCCCCATTTTGGAATGCGGATTGATTTCCGGCAACCTGACCGCAACCGCACAATGCCGCGAGCATGACAATAGCAGCAGTCCTCATCCCCCATACCTCGTCAGCATCAAATACCCGCTCACCAGAAACACCCAGAACAGCGAGAGCGGCAGGAAGATTTTCCACCCCAGCCGCATCAGCTGATCGTAGCGGAAGCGCGGCACGGTCGCCTTGATCCAGCTGAAGATGAAGAAAAACACGAGGATCTTGGCAAACAGCCACAAAATCCCCGGCACGGCATAAAGCGGTGCCCAGTCGATCGGAGGCAGGTATCCGCCCCAGAACAGGATCGCGTTCAACGCGCACATCAGGATCACATTGGCATATTCGCCGAGCCAGAACATCGCGAACGCCATCGAGCTATATTCGGTCTGGAACCCTGCGACGAGCTCGCTCTCCGCCTCGGTCAGGTCGAACGGCGCGCGCGCGGTTTCGGCGAGCGCCGAAATCAGGAACACCACCGCCATCGGGAACAGCAGCGGGTTGAACCCATAGCCGTTCAAAATGCCGAACACATGCCCGCGCTGCCCCTCGACAATTTCAGACAGGTTGAACGATCCGGCAAACAGCACGACCGAAATCAGCACGAAACCGATGCTGACCTCATAACTCACCATCTGCGCAGCCGCGCGCAGGGCGGAGTAGAACGGGTATTTCGAATTCGACGCCCAGCCCGAAATGATCACACCGTAAACGCCAAGGCTCGACGCTGCGAGGACATACAACAGCCCGACATTGATGTTCGCGAGCACCATCGTCGCGCTGAACGGGATCACCGCCCAGACGATCAGCGCGACCGAGAAGGTGATGATCGGCGCGATCAGGAACAGGCCACGGTTGGCGCTCGACGGGATGATCGTTTCCTGCAGAAACACCTTGAGGCCATCGGCAAACGACTGAAGCAGCCCCAATGGCCCCACCACATTGGGCCCGCGCCGCAACGCAATCGCCGCCCAGATCTTGCGATCGGCATAGATGAGCATCGCGACGGCGAGCATGACTGGCAGCGCGATCATCAGGATCAGCGTCAGCGTCGCGAGCACCCAGCCTGTGCCATAGCCGAGATTGGCCTGGAACCATTCGGTATAGGTCATAGCGCCATGCTCCCCCTCTCCCCTTGCGGGAGAGGGTTGGGTGTGGGGACAAGCCGCGTCTGCGGCGCAAAAGACTGACATTGTGGTGGTTTGCTCGGGCTACGCCGCGTTGCGGCTCCGCCCGAACCCCACACCCCGGCCCTCTCCCGCAAGTGGAGAGGGGGATTTGCAAGCATCGCGCTCATTCCGCCGCCTCCAGCATGTCCGCGCCATGCACCAGTTCCGCCGAACAGCGCTGCATCGTCGGTGAGGCGCGGCAGATGGCGTTGGTGAGGTAGAAATCCTTGATCGGATAATCGGCAATCTCGGCGGTCGGCTTATCCGCGAGCTTAGGCGGATTCCAGTCAAACGCGATCCTGCCCTCTGTCCCAAACGCAGGCACCGCCGCGATCATCGCCGCGCGGCACTGGTCGAAACTGTCGAACGGCAAAGCCTTACCCATCACTTGCGACAAAGCCCGGAAAATCGCCCAATCCTCGCGCGCATCGCCCGGCGGGAAGACCGCACGTTCGCCGCGCTGCACTCGGCCTTCGACGTTCACATAGGTTCCGGCTTTCTCGGTATACGCCGCACTCGGCAGGATCACATCCGCCGCCGCTGCACCTGCATCGCCATGATGCCCGACATAGACTTTGAATGTGTCGCCAAACAGGTTATAATCAACCTCGTCAGCACCAAGGAAGAATACCAGCTTGGGAGCCTTCGCCGCCAGCGCCCTGATCCCGCCGTCGTGCGCAAAGCCGAGCATCAGCCCGCCCATTCGCGCGGCAGCGAAGTGCGTCACGTTGAACCCGTTCCAGCCGTCTTTCACAAAGCCGTGCTTGCCAGCAAACGCCAGCGCCGCGCCATGCGCGCCCTCATAGCGCAGCGCGCCGCCGCCGACGATCATCACCGGGCGTTCGGCGTTCTTAAGCGCATCGACCAATGCCTTGGGTGGCTTGGCCAGCAGCCCCAGCCCGCTTCCAAGGAATTCGGCCTTATAAGTCAGGTCAGTCACGGGCCCGACCGCAAACACCCGCGCGCGGCGCTTGCGAACCGCCTTCTGCACTCGCGTGTTGATCAGCGGCGCTTCGAAGCGCAGGTCACTGCCGATCAGCAGCACCAGATCGGCGGTTTCGACATCGGCAATCGCGGTGTTGAACGCCACCGCCGAGAGCGAGGACACGCCATAGGCAAGGCCAGTTTGCCGCCCTTCGAACATGTCGCCGCCCAAACTGCGCACCAGTTCGCGCGCGGCGAACATGCTTTCGCAATCGACCAGATCGCCCGCAATCGCCGCGACCGATCCGCCATGATCGACCGCCGCAATCGCCGCAAACGCCTCATCCCAGGTCGCGGGCTGCATCGCGCCGCGCCCTTGAGAAGATTTGGGCCGAACCCAAGGCCGGTCGAGCCGCTTGTGGACCAAGCCCTCGCAGGCATAGCGCGTCTTGTCGTGCGCCCATTCCTCGTTGACGTCTTCGTTGATGCGCGGGAGAACGCGGAGCACTGCCCTGCCCCGGCTGTCGATCCGGATGTTGGTGCCGACCGCGTCCATCACGTCGATGCCCGGCGTCTTTTTCAGCTCCCACGGCCGCGCCTCGAACGCATAGGGCTTCGATGTCAGCGCGCCGACGGGGCAAAGATCGATGATGTTGCCCGACAGTTCGGAATTGAACGCATGTTCCAGATAGGTTGTAATCTGCATCGATTCGCCGCGACCGATCGCGCCGACTTCCTCGACGCCCGCCACTTCCTCGGCAAAGCGGACGCAGCGGGTGCACTGAATGCA
>JANOQL010000181.1:0-5441 GCA_031414835.1 Sphingomonadales bacterium
GATCAAGATCGCCGCCGAAGGTTCGGCTGACATCGCCAAGATCGCAGGTCCGGTCGGTGAGGCGCTGTACATGACGGCCATCGGCCTGATCGTCGCAGTTCCGGCGGTGATGGGCTTCAACTGGCTCCAGCGCCGGAACAAGGTGATCGCAGAGCGGCTCAATACCTTCACCAACCAGCTGCATGGTTACATGCTGTCGAACGGTGCGGTTCGTCCGCCAGTATCGGCTGGTTCAGCTGCCAAGGCCCCGGCCAAGCCCGTAGCGGCACCCGCCAAGGCATAAGACAGATGTTCGTCGGGGGGGCTCAAGGGCACCCCGACTGACGCTGCAAAGTCGATATTCGAAAGATAGGAATAGCCGATGGCAATGAGTACCGGGGGCAGCGACGAAGACGCCCCGATGTCGACCATAAATACGACACCGCTTGTCGATGTGATGCTGGTGTTGCTGATCATCTTTCTGATCACCATTCCGGTGGCGGTTCAGAAGGTGCCGATCAACATCACAAAGACACGGTTTCAGTCGACGATCACCAAGGCTGAAAATGTTCAGCTGACGGTTCGTGGCGAAGCCGATGGGTCTTGTGGCGTCTATTGGGGGCAGAGCCGGGTGAATGCCCAGCGTTTGCTCGATCAGGCCGCGAAGAAATTCAAGAACGAAGCCGATCGACTTGGTGCCGACGTAACCGATCCGAACCTGTTTCCTGAAGTTCATATTCGGGGCGACCAGGATACACCATACAGGTGCATTGGCGGGACGATCTCGATCATGCAGAGCGCAGGCTTCATTCGGGTCGGGTTCATTTCCGAACCGCCATCAGGTGCTGCAGCTGCTGCGGGTTGAGCCGGCGAATTGAGTGTCTGGCCGGAACGGGTCGAATGATATTTTTGGAGTGTAGATCATGGGTATGAGTGCAGGCGGTGATTCCGACGCACCGATGATGGAAATCAATACGACGCCGCTGATCGATGTGATGCTGGTGTTGCTGATCATGTTCATTATCACGCTGCCGCCGCCAACACATGCGGTGAAGATCGATCTTCCACAGGATTGCGCGCCCAATTGCCCGCCGCCGCCGGAAATCCTGCCGACAAAGAATGTGCTGTACGTTGCACCCAACGATGCGATTCTGTGGAATGGTCAGCCTGTGGCACTGTCACAGCTGCAAGGCCTCTTCGAAGCGACGCAGACGATGGATCCGATCCCTGAACTGCATATGCAGCCCGATCCGCAGGCGCGTTACGAAATGGTCGATAAAGTGCTCGCTTCGACCAAACGTGCAAAAGTTTCGAAAATGGGGTTTGTCGGTAATGAGGCTTATCGCGGCTTCTGATCGCAGACTGAAGACTGACAATGCAAGGGGCGGCTGGCAACAGTCGCCCTTTTGCTTTGAGCCTTTCGATCCGAACGCTCCGGCAAGTGTTCGCGTTCCGGGATTGCAGCCTGTCCTGCCGCCAACACCCTTACGTCTTTGCGATCTTAGCGGTCCTTTGCGATCTTTGCGTGAAACGGCAATCTGTCCAGCGCGTTGAGGTATCCTGTTTCACGCAAAGGTCGCAAAGGACGCAAAGGACGTGAAGGCTTTGGCGATACTCACGCTGTGCGTCTCTGATCATTGGAAAACGAACAGTTGATTGGCTGTCCTTACGCCATCACACGTCGAGGTTGGCGACGTTCAGCGCATTTTCCTGAATGAACTCGCGGCGCGGCTCGACGACATCGCCCATCAGCTGGGTGAAAATCTCATCGGCCAGATCGGCCTGTGTCACTTCAACGCGGAGCAGGGCACGATTGTTCGGATCGAGCGTCGTTTCCCACAATTGTTCGGCATTCATTTCGCCCAGCCCCTTGTAGCGCTGCACCGATAGTCCCTTGCGCCCGAGCGCGAGGATCGCATCAAGCAGCTCGCTCGGGCGGCTCACCATGACGCCTTTTGCAGGCACAGACGGCAAATCGTCTGTATCTTCAGCCGCATCGGTTTCAGCCGCCTCGGCGGCGCGCGCCTTGGCGACGGTGATCAGCCGCGCCGTATCTGCATAGGAACTGACGACAGTCTCAACGAGGCTGTGGAGCCGGCGTGCTTCCTGACTTGCGAGGAAACCCGCTTCTACGATGTGGTGATCGGTTACCCCACGCCACAGCCGTTGAAGATGATAGCCACCTTCGGCCCCGACCGCGCCCTGCCAGCGCGATTCAGGATCGGCGCGTGTCAGCCATTCGGCCACAGCTTTGGCTGGTGCATCGCGCTCTGTATCGGTCAACGCAGGGTTGAGCGCCCCGACCAGTGCCAGGCCCTCGATAATCGCCGGATCGTATCGCTTGGGAACGTAGCGCATCAGGCTGCGCATCCGCCGCGCGTGATTGACAAGGTCGGTCAGATCGACGCCGCTGCGCGGGCCGCCGCTCGTTTCGAGCACCGATGCCGAAACGCCTGCTTCGACCAGATAATCGTCGAGCGCGGGATCGTCCTTCAAGTAAACCTCGCTCCGCCCGCGTGCCACTTTGTAAAGTGGCGGCTGCGCGATGTAGAGATACCCGCCTTCGATGATTTCGGGCATCTGGCGATAGAAAAATGTCAGCAAGAGTGTGCGGATATGCGCGCCATCGACATCGGCGTCGGTCATGATGACGATCTTGTGATACCGCAGCTTTTCGATCTTGAACTCGTCGCGACCAATGCCTGTGCCCATCGCCTGGATCAGCGTGCCGACTTCCTTCGAGGACAGCATCTTGTCAAATCGGGCGCGCTCGACGTTGAGGATCTTGCCCTTCAATGGCAAAATCGCCTGGTTCTGCCGGTTGCGCCCTTGCTTGGCTGATCCGCCAGCCGAATCGCCTTCGACCAGAAACAGTTCGGATTTCGCCGGGTCTTTCTCCTGACAATCGGCCAGCTTGCCCGGTAGCGAAGCGATGCCCATCACGCTTTTGCGGCTTGCTTCGCGCGCTTTGCGAGCGGCCTCGCGCGCGGCTGCGGCGTCGATCGTCTTCTGGATGATCGACCGGGCGTTCGCCGGATTTTCTTCGAGCCATTCGGCCAATTTGTCGCTCATCAGGCTTTCGAGTGGCTGGCGCACTTCGGAACTGACCAGCTTGTCCTTGGTTTGCGATCCGAACTTTGGATCGGGTAGCTTCACAGAAACAATCGCAGTCAGCCCTTCGCGCATATCCTCGCCAGTGAGCGACACCTTTTCCTTCTTCATCAATCCCGATTTTTCGGCGTAATTGTTGAGTGTTCGGGTGAGCGCGGCGCGGAACGCCGACAAATGCGTGCCGCCATCGCGCTGCGGGATGTTGTTGGTGAAACACAGCACGTTTTCATAATAGCTGTCGTTCCATTCGAGCGCGACTTCGATCCCGATGCCATCACGCTGCCCCGATACTGCAATCGGCTCAGGAAACAGCGGCGATTTCGCACGGTCGAGATATTTGACGAATGCCCCGATCCCGCCTTCGTAATACAGCTCATGTTCGATATGTTCGGCGTGGCGTTCGTCGCGCAGAAAAATGCGGACGCCTGAATTGAGGAACGCCAGCTCGCGATAGCGATGCTCAAGCTTTTCGAAATCGAACTCGATGATCTTGAACGTGTCGGGCGAGGGAAGAAACCTGACCCGAGTGCCCTTTTTGCCCGCAGGCGCTTGACCCACAACCTTGAGCGGAGCGACGGCATCGCCGTGCGCGAACTGCATATGATGTTCTTCGCCATCGCGCCAAATCGTAAGGTCGAGCGTCGTTGAAAGCGCATTGACCACCGACACGCCGACGCCGTGCAAGCCGCCCGAAACCTTGTAGGCGTTATCGTCGGATGTGTTTTCGAACTTCCCGCCTGCGTGCAATTGCGTCATGATCACTTCGGCAGCCGAAACGCCTTCTTCGGCGTGAATGCCGGTCGGGATGCCGCGACCATTGTCTTCAACCGAAACCGATCCATCGGGGTTCAACGATATGGTGATCCGGTCGCAATGTCCGGCCAGGGCTTCGTCGATGGCATTGTCCGAAACTTCGAACACCATGTGGTGAAGGCCCGAGCCATCATCGGTATCGCCGATATACATTCCGGGCCGCTTGCGCACCGCATCGAGGCCTTTAAGCACCTTGATCGAATCCGCGCCATATTCATTGGCGTTCGGGGTAATGTCACTCTGTTCTGTCATGCCAAGCCTATAGGCACACGCCTCTCAAAACGCGAGAAAAATGCGACCATGTGCAGATTGACAGTGAAATATAGTTCGTTATCTAATGACAAAGTTAGATATCGAACTGGAGCATCGCATGGATCTTAACAGGCGCGGTTTCGCGATTGGCGCAGGATGCGCTTTTGCTCTGGTCGGGGCGGGCGCCGCTTGGAAAGTCACACAGATGCCGCAAACCGGGATTGCGCCATGGACGCTCGATGCCACGCCGCCCGCCGATGTCCGGCTCGATGCCTTTCGCCATGCCATTCTCGCGCCTAATCCGCACAATCGCCAGCCGTGGCTGATCGAATTGATCGGCACCAACAGCGCCATTTTGCGTTGCGATCCCGCCAAGCGATTGCCGGAAACCGATCCCTTCGATCGCCAGATTACGATCGGGTTCGGCACATTTTGCGAACTGGCCCGGATAGCAGCCGCCGAACGCGGCGTCCGGATCGACATCATCCCGTTTCCCGAAGGAGAGCCACAGCCCCGCCTCGATGCGCGGCCTGTTGCCCGTCTGGAATTCGTCGCGGACCCATCTGTTACGCGCGATCCGCTGTTTCGGGCCATTGTCGAACGCCGGACCAATCGGTCGATATATGCTGCGCCGCCAAGCCCGGCGCAGCTTGCCGCGCTGATGCAAGCAGACATCGACCTCACCACCGACCCGGCGCTTCTGGCAAAGTTGCGCGGCATTACCGTGGCCGCCATCGCCACGGAGACCCAAACGCCGCGAACCCATGGCGAAAGCGTCCGGCTCATGCGGATCGGCTATGCTGAAATCGATGCCACGCCAGACGGCTTGTTCTTGGCCGGGCCGATGATCGAAGCCACATCGGCAATCGGCATGACGACCCGAGCAAGCATCGCCGATCCGGCGAGCAGTGCATTCGCTATCGGCCTCGATGGCCTTCGTGACACCTATGGGTCGGTGCCATCGGCGTGCTGGATCACCACACCGGGGAATACGCGATCCGATCAGCTCGACGCCGGACGTCGCTATGCGCGCTTGACGCTGAGCGCGGCGCGCGAAGGGGTCGCAATCCACCCGATGAGCCAGGCCTTGCAAGAATATCCTGAAATGGCCGGGTATTTCAGGCAGGTGCATCAGCTTTTGGGCATATCTGCGGGTGCGCGTTTGCAGATGCTCGTTCGCGCCGGCCTCGCGCCGCAAGTGCCGCCGGCGGCGCGCTGGCCGCTGGCGAAGCACCTGATCGCATGACCAGCGATCCGCTTCATTTCGAATTCTTCAATGAAATCGC
>JANOQL010000182.1:0-2427 GCA_031414835.1 Sphingomonadales bacterium
ACTGACCGCGACGCACGCCCTCGATGATCCTGACGATTTGCAACCGACGGTGAAAGCCGCCGTTGAGGCTGGTGCGGAAATGATCATTGTCGGCGGCGGAGATGGGTCGCTGTCATCGAGCGTCGATTTCATCGTGGGCACGAAAACCATTTTTGCCTTGCTCCCGCTCGGCACCGCCAACAGTTTTGCACGCTCGACCGGCATTCCGCTCGATCTGTCCGGTGCCATTGATGTCATCGCTAACGGCCGCGCCGCGCGGGTCGATCTCGGCATGATCGACGGTGATTATTACGCCAATTGTGCTGCCATCGGACTTGCTCCGCTGATTGCCGAGACGGTGCCGCGTGGCTTAAAGCGCTGGTTTGGCCGGGTTGGTTATTTGACCTGGGCAGGCGTCTCGCTGTTCCGCTTTCGCGCATTCACCTTGATCGTTGACGGCGAACGTATGGACGCCACCGAAGTGCGCATTGCCAACGGCCCGTTTCAGGGCGGCACCGAACTGGTCGATGATGCGGATGTTCAGTCAGGCGAAATTGTGATCCAGGCGGTGCGCGGACGGACGCGGTTCGGCCTGCTCTGGTCGTGGTTCGCCTCGACACTGCGACTCCCACAGCGCCACGCGACGACACGCGAATTTCACGGGCGGTCGATGCGGATCGAAACCATCCCGCCCCTCCCCATCTCAATCGACGGCGAGATCGCCGCGCACACGCCCGTCACTGCGCACATCGCGGCAGCTGGCATGTGGATGGCGTTGCCGAAACTACCCTAAACGCGCCAGTGCCGCGCGGAGGCGTTCGGCTTCGGCCGATTTCTCGGCGAAGTCGGCGCGCGCTTTTGCGATGGCTTCGGGCTTGGCCTTTTCAACGAAAGCCGGGTTGTCGAGGCGCTTGCCGACAGATTCGGCTTCCTTGGACGCTGCTTCGATCCCTTTGGTGAGGCGCGTGCGTTCGACATCGAGGTCGATAGTTCCCTCTAATGGGATGATTAGGGTAGCGAGTGGAACGGCAACCCGAACGGAAGCCGTATCCGGTGCAGCATCGGGATAACTAATCGAAAGTCGGCATACTCGCTCAAGCAGCTCTGCTGCCTGTTCAATATATCGGCCGACGATAGGCGCGTTGTCAGTCACATACGCCTGCAGCCGTAATCCCGGCGCAATCCCCGCTTCATTCCGGGCGCCGCGAACGGAAGTTGTGGTGCCGATAACCCATTCGATCAGGTCGCGTGCGTCATGCGATACGATCCACGTCCCATCGTTCAGCGTTACATTGTTGATTGGGGTTGCAGCCGACAGCCACTTTGCATGGATCAGCAAATGCCCGCCCCGCGCGCCCATGCTGCCCCACAATTCTTCGGTGATGAACGGCATGAACGGGTGCAGCATCACCAGTATCTGGTCGAACGCCCATCCCGCCACGCTGCGAGTCTCATCGTCGAACGCGCCTTTGACGAGTTCGATATACCAGTCGCAAAACGTGCCCCACGCGAAGTGATAGATCGCGTCGGCCATTGCGTCGTAGCGCAGGTCGGCGATTGCCTGATCGAGTTTGGCCAGCGTCTCGACGACTTCGCCGATGATCCACTTGTTGACTGCGAGCGTCGCCGAGGGCGCGGTAATCGAAGCCGACGCCCCCACGCCATTGCCTTGCAAAAACCGTGCGGCATTCCAGAGTTTCGTGGCGAAGTTGCGATACCCCTCGACGCGCTTTTCATCGAGCTTGATATCGCGCCCCTGGCTCTCCATCGCCGACAGCGTAAAGCGCATTGCATCGGCACCATATTGATCGATCAGGCCGAGCGGATCGACAGTATTGCCCTTCGACTTCGACATCTTCGAGCCATCAGGCGCGCGGACAAGACCGTGGAGATACAATGTCTTCCACGGCACTTCTTTCATGAAGTGCAACCCCTGCATCGCCATGCGCGCGTCCCAGAAGAACAGGATGTCAAAGCCCGAAATAAGCACGTCATTGGGGTAGTGTTTGCTCAACAACGATTTTCCCTCCCCCCTCGCGGGGGAGGGCGACTCAGCGTAAGCTGAGCGGGGAGAGGGGGACAACGGAACTGCTTCAGGGTTTTCCCTTGAACCCCTCTCCCCGCTCGCGCTGCGGCGCGAGTCGCCCTCTCCCGCAAGGGGAGAGGGGTTTTCCAGCGCATCCGGCCACCCCAGCGTCCCGAACGGCCACAGCGCCGAGGAAAACCAAGTGTCGAGGACGTCTTCATCCTGCTCCAGTGCCACATTCGGTCCCGCGAGGGCCCGTGCAGCTGCCGCGTCTTCGGCGACATAACACTTGCCATCGTCACTGAACCAAGCCGGAATCCGGTGCCCCCACCATAATTGCCGTGAAACACACCAGGGCTGGATATTCTCGAGCCACTGGAACCACGTCTTTTCCCATGTCTGCGGCACGACCTTGATCGCGC
>JANOQL010000183.1:0-2207 GCA_031414835.1 Sphingomonadales bacterium
CATGACACCTCTCCATCTTGGCCAGACATCGAGCCTTCCCGCAACGCCTGAGGACGCGATCCTCGATTTCCCGGCAAACCCGCGCCCCGGTGCGCACTATCTGGTGCGGTTTTCGGCGCCAGAGTTCACCTCGCTCTGCCCTGTCACAGGACAGCCCGATTTTGCCCATATCGTCATCGATTATGTGCCGAACGCGACGATCGTCGAATCGAAATCGCTCAAACTGTTTCTGGGCAGTTTCCGCAATCACGCTGGCTTCCATGAAGATTGCACCGTCGGCATCGGCCAGCGGCTGGTGGCCGAAATGGCACCGCACTGGCTGCGGATCGGCGGATACTGGTATCCGCGCGGCGGGATCCCCATCGACGTGTTCTGGCAAACAGGCGCGCCACCTGCCGATGTCTGGATTCCGGAACAAGGCGTCGCCAATTATCGCGGACGTGGGTGAAGGATTTGGGGGAATACGCCTCGCAAAGTTAACCCGTCGGCCCTATTTGCAATGGTATGACCGCAACAACGTACCTGCATCGCATCGGAATCGAGCCCGCCGACATCGACTTCATGGGGCATGTCAACAATGCGCGCTATCTGAATTGGGTGCAGGATGCCGTGCTCGATCACTGGAAAAGTCTGGCTCCGCCCGAGGCGGTCGCAAAATATCTCTGGGTCGCGCTGCGGCATGAGATCGATTACCGGAAACCTGCGTTTCTCGACGATCAGGTGATCGCCAGTGTCGTTCTCGAAAAGGTTGAAGGCGCGCGGTCATTTTATCGCACATTGATCCAGCGCGGCGAAGAGGTGCTCGCCGAGGTCAGCTCAAGCTGGTGTTGCATCGATGCGCAAACGCTGCGCCCTGCACGGATCGCGAAGGACATCGCTGCGCATTTCTTCGGTGAGCCTCGCTAGGCAGCCGTAAACCGGATAGGCAGGCGCTTGAGCCCGCCGACAAACACCGATTCGACCCGCGCGGGTTCGCCCGCCAGTTCGAGACTCGACAATCGCGGCAGCAGTTCCTCCATCAGGATGCGCATTTCCATCCGCGCAAGGTGCTGGCCGAGGCAGACATGCCCACCAAAGCCGAACGCGATCTGCTGGTTGGGAGTGCGATCGGGGTTGAACACGAACGGATCGGCAAACACCGCCTCATCCCGGTTGCCCGAGACATAGCAGAGCATCAGCCAGTCACCCTTGCTGATTTTCTGTCCATTGAGTTCGCAATCCTCGGTGGCAGACCGCATGAAATGCTGCACGGGCGTCGTCCACCGGATCGCTTCCTCGATCAACCCCGCCTTGTCGGTATCGGCCGCGCGATACCGCTCGAACAGCGCCGGGTTTTTCGCCAGTTCCATGATTGCGCCTGCGGTCGAAGCCGACGTCGTATCGTGCCCTGCCGACGCGATGATGATGTAATATCCGTTCAGTTCGCGGTCGGGAATCGGCTGGCCAGCGACCAAGGAGTTGGCGAGCACGGTTGCAATGTCGGCCTTGGGATTGACTCGCCTGTCGTCAGTGATGCCTTTGAAATAATTTTCGAAATCGGCGATCACGAATTGCAGCATCTGGAGCGCTTGCTCCGGATCGGTCAGCTCGGCGCGACTGCGATTGAGTTCGGGGTCGGTCGGCCCGAACAATTGCTGCGTCAGCATCAACATCCGCGGCAAATCTTCCTCGGGCACGCCGAGGATGTTCATAATGACACGCAGCGGATATTCGGCGGCAACGTCGCGGGCGAAATCGCACTCTCCTCCCATCGCGAGCATCTTGTCGACGGTCTCGCGCGCGATTTCGCGGATGCGATCTTCGATGGTGCGCAGGTTTTTGGGCATGAACCACGCCTGCGTCAGCAGCCGGTATTTCATGTGATCGGGCGCATCCATCTGGACGAGGCTGCGGATCAGGTGGCCGTCGGGAAACTGGCTGCGGACGAGGGTATCGATCCCGCTTTGCGTCAGTGTCGTCTGGCGTTCGGCACTGGCGAAGCGTTTGTTGTTGCGGCTGACCTCCATGATGTCGGCATGGCGCGTGACCGCCCAGAACGGATCGTAGCTTTCGGCCTGCGCCACCCCCAGCGGCATATTGGCGCGTGCCCAGGTGAAATGGTCGTTAAGGACGGTCCATTGCCCATAGGCCTTGGGTGTGACGATCGCGGTGGCAACTTCGGGGGGCAGCACAGGCGTCATTCAACTCTCTCCGATCAGCGATATGAA
>JANOQL010000184.1:0-2534 GCA_031414835.1 Sphingomonadales bacterium
GGCCCACAGGTCACGCGCGGGCTGTTGTTCCCGCTGTTTTACCTCATTTTCCTTGTGCCCTTCGGTGAGGAATTCGTGCCGCCGCTCCAGACGCTGACGGCAAAGCTCAGCATGGCCTTCCTCGGGCTGGCGGGCATCCCGGCGCACATCGAAGGGGTGTTCATCCAGACGCCGTTCGGATTGTTCGAAGTCGCCGAAGCGTGTTCGGGGGTGAAGTTCCTCGTCGCAATGGTCGCCTATGGCGCGCTGGTTGCCAATGTCTGTTTCCGCTCGGTCTGGCGGCGCGCAGCGTTCATCGCAGTGTCTTTCATCGTGCCGATCATCGCCAATGGCATTCGCGCCTATGGCATCATCCACATCTCTTATCTGACCAGCACTGAGTTCGCCGTCGGCGTCGATCACGTCATTTGGGGGTGGATATTCTTCGCGATTGTGATGGCAATGGTGATGGCAATCGGCTGGCGCTTTTTCGATCGCAGGCTCGATGACACATGGCTTGGCGATTGGGCAGGGGAGCCTGCATCGAAGCGACCGGTGCGAGGCGGCTGGCCGCTGGCGGTAGCGGCGCTCACGGTCGCTGCGCTTCCTGCCGGGTGGCAAGCCGTCGTGGCGCAGACAGGCAGGGTGCCTATGGCGGCACAGGTGACGCTGCCCGAGGTTGCAGGCTGGACCAAGGTTCCCGTCAAACAGGCCTATCCCTGGACACCGCAATTTACCGGAGCCGATCACCAGTTGCTCGGTAGCTATCAGGATGCCGCCGGACGCCGCATCGAACTCGCGGTTGCGCTGTTCGGCTGGCAGGAGGAAGGCAAGGAAATGATCGGTTTCGGGCAGGGCGCAGTGCCGCCTGGCAGCGAATGGTCATGGGCGAATGACACCGCCGCGCCGTTTGGCGGAAAGGCGCAGCGGATCTTCGCGCCCAATGCGGGCCGCGAGGTGGTGACATTTTATGTTGCCGGAGGCACCGCGACCGGATCGGCGGCGCAGGTCAAATTCGCAGCACTCGGATCGCGCCTGCTCGCGCGCGATCAGGCGGCGGTCGCGATCCTCGTTTCGTCCGAAATCGATGAACGCAATCCGCCGCGCCCCGCGATCGATGCCTTCATCGCCGCAATGGGGCCGCCTGAAGCCCTTGCGCAACGGCTGATCGCGCAGGCAAGGGGCCGCTGATCATGTGTGGCATTGCCGGTATCTTTCACGTGGAAACGCCCAAGCCCGTCTCCGAAATCCGGGTGCGCGCGATGGCCGACGCACTTGCGCATCGTGGGCCGGACGGGGCAGGCGTGTGGACTGCTCCGGGCGTAGGGCTTGGTCACAGGCGGCTGTCGATCATCGATGTTGCGGGCAGCCCGCAGCCGATGCCGACCGAAGATGGCGCGCTGACCATCGTCTTCAACGGCGAAATCTATAACTACCAAGAGGTGCGCGCCGAACTCGAGGTTCTCGGCCACCGCTTCCGCACGCAGGGCGACACCGAAACCCTGCTCCTCGGCTACCGCCAATGGGGGCCAGCGGTGCTGCCCCGCCTCAACGGCATGTTCGCTTTCGCGATCCACGATGCGCGCGACAAGAGCCTGTTCATGGCGCGTGACCGGTTCGGAGTGAAGCCGCTGCACCTGGCGCGGCTCGCAGATGGCAGCGTGGCATTTGCTTCAGAGCTCAAGGGGTTGCTCGCCAATCCTGCGGTCCGCCGCGAACCTGATCTGCGCGCGGTCGAGGATTATATGGCGCTCGGCTATGTCCCCGATGATGCGTGCATCGTCGCGGGGGTGGAGAAGCTGCCTGCTGGCCACTGGCTACGGTTAGAATGCGGCAAGCACATCGCCGCCCCGCAACGCTGGTGGGACGTAGACTTCACCAAACGCGCCACCGGATCGGTCGCAGATCTCGAGGCGGAACTGCGTGACCGGCTGCGTGAGGCGGTGCGCAGCCGTATGGTCGCTGATGTGCCATTGGGCGCGTTCCTGTCAGGCGGGGTCGATAGCTCGACCGTCGTCGCGTTCATGGCCGAATTGAGCCGTGACGCCGTGCAAACCTGCTCGATCGGGTTTGAGGAAGCCGCGCTAGATGAAAGCGGCTATGCCCGCCAGATCGCCGAACGCTTCGCTTGCCATCACCGCAGCCGGATGGTTGCCTCCGATGATTTCGGCGCGATCGATGTACTGGCGCAGGCGTTCGACGAACCCTTTGCCGATGCCTCCGCGCTCCCGACGTGGCGCGTTTGCCAGTTGGCGCGTGAAACGGTGACGGTGGCGCTGTCGGGTGATGGCGCCGATGAGGCGTTCGCGGGGTATCGCCGCCATGTGTTTCAGGCGCATGAGGAGCGCGTCCGGTCGCTCGTCCCTGGCAGAATGCGGTCGGCGATCTTCGGCGGGCTGGGCCGCGCATACCCCAAGGCCGATTGGGCTCCACGTCCGCTCCGTGCAAAGACCACGTTCCAGAACCTCGCACGCGACGGGGCCGAGGCTTATGCGGCTTCAGTCGGTGTGATTGGAGAAGACGCACGCAAGCGGTTGTTTTCAAAGGGGTTCCAA
>JANOQL010000185.1:0-20359 GCA_031414835.1 Sphingomonadales bacterium
AGGCGGCAAATCTGCTGTCTGGCAGGTCGATTTGACGGGGGTCAACGAACGGCGCATTCCCACGCCACAAGATGGGTCCGACCCGGCCTGGGGGCCAATTCTCCCCTGAAGCTAAGGAGTTCTGTATGACGAACCGAAAGATTTTGCTGAGTGCTGCCGTCACATTGCTGGCGCTGTCTGCCTGCGCCAAAAAACGTGTCGACCTTCCACCTGAGCCGGTGGGAACCAATCCCACCGACACCAGCGGCGCGACAGCCCTCGGTGCTGCGGCTCCGGGCAGTCAGGAAGATTTCGTCGCGTCGATCTCATCGGACCGCATTTATTTCGATACCGATCGTTTCGATGTCGATGGCGAAGATCAGGCGACGTTGCAAAGCCAGGCGCAGTGGCTGGCGCGCTACCCGCAAGTCCGCGTGACGGTCGAAGGTCACGCCGATGAACGCGGAACGCGCGAATACAACCTCGCGCTGGGCGAACGACGTGCCAATTCGGCCAAGAATGCGCTGGCGTCGCTTGGCGTCGATACCGCGCGGATTTCGACGATCAGCTATGGCAAGGAACGCCCCGATGCGCTGGGATCGGACGAAGCGAGCTGGGCGCGCAACCGGCGCGCGGTGAGTGTGACAGTGCGGTGACTTTTTCCCTCCCTTCCAAGGGAGGGGCAAGGGGTGGGTGTGGGCGCAGCCCATCAAATCTTGATGCGTCGGTGTTTTGCTCGCCTTCGGCGACACCGGACAGATTACCGGTTTGCCGGGGCAATCCGGCTAGCCCCCAACCTCTCCCTTGGAAGGGAGGGGAGACGGCGATCAAACCCGCTCCACCCACCCGTGCGGATCGGGCGCCGCTCCGCGCTGGATCGCCACAAGCCGCTGTTTCAAACTCTGCGTCAATTGCCCCGGCCCGCCTGCACCGATCGTAAAACTGAAATCGGGCGACGAAACCTTGCCGATGGGTGCGACCACCGCCGCTGTGCCGCACGCGAACGCTTCGATCAGCCGCCCGCTCGCGGCATCGGCCTGCCACTGATCGATGGCGTAGGGTTCCTCGCGAACGACCAACCCCTCTTCGCGGGCCAGCGCGATGATGCTGTCGCGCGTCACGCCGTGAAGGATGGTATCGGATAATGGCGGCGTCTGGATGCTGCCATCGTCGAACACGAAAAACACGTTCATGCCGCCCAACTCCTCGATCCAGCGGCTTTCGACCGCATCTAGGAACACGACCTGATCGTAACCAAGCGCCATGGCTTCGCCTGTGGGAACAAGGCTCGCGGCATAATTGCCACCGCATTTCGCCGCCCCGGTGCCGCCGCGGGCAGCGCGGGTATAATCCTGGCTGACCCAGAGCGAAACCGCCTGTGCGCCGCGCTTAAAGTAATTGCCGCTTGCTACTGCAATGACGACGAACAGATACTCCTTCGACGGACGCACACCGAGAAACGCCTCGGTCGCGATCATGAACGGCCGGAGATAAAGCGATCCGCCTTCGACCGGAGGGAACCAGTCGCGGTCGGCATCGATCAGTGTCTTGCACGCCGCAACAAACACGTCTTCGGGCAGATCGGGCATAGCGAGCCGTTTTGCCGAGGCATTGAACCGCCGCGCGTTGGCATCGGGGCGGAACAGCGCCATCGCGCCATCTTCAAGCCGGTATGATTTCAGTCCCTCGAAAATTTCCTGTGCATAGTAGAGGACGGCTGCAGCCGGATCGAGCGCAATGGCCCCGCGCGGGCCGATCTTGGCATCGTGCCAGCCCTTGCCCTCTGACCAGGCGATTGTCACCATATGATCGGTGAAGACCCTGCCGAAGCCGGGATCGGCAATCGCAGTGGCCCGAGTGTCCGGGGCCGTCGGGGAAGGGTGGGGCGTGTGCGCGAAAGTCAACATCAGGTGCGGTTAAGCGGCACCCCGGAAAAGGTCAATCTGGGCGGGTTGATGTCAATTTGCTGTTATCCGCTCATGTCGAGCGAAGTCGAGACACGTTGGGCCAGCGGACACTGCCTCTCGACTTCGCTCGAGGTGAGCGGAATCCAAAGTGTTCAGGCTTACTGTCGCGCAGCAGCCGCCAATTCTGCATTCCTTTGCGTCGCTGCTGCAAGTGTTTCAGCCACCAGCCGCGCCAATGCCCCATCGGCATCGAGGACGTCCAACCCCTCGCGCGTCGATCCGCCGCGGCTCGCCACACGATCTGCCAACGCACCCGGTGCTTCATTTGATGCTGCCGCCAGTAGTGCCGCCCCTTCGACCGTTGCGGTCGCGAGCCGCAGTGCCTGATCGGCGGGCAGGCCGAGTGCTGCGCCACCAGCCGCCAGTGAGTCGATGAAACGATACAGAAACGCCGGTCCCGATCCTGACAATGCCGTCACGACATCGAACAGCGCTTCGTCGGCTATCCATTCGGCGAGGCCCAGCCGCATCATCAGTTCCGTCACAGCCGCGTCTTCGGGACCATGGAGCGCCAGCACGCCTTTGCGGATGGCAGCAGGCGTATTGGGCATGACACGGATGATGTGTCGAGCATCGGGGAACGCCGCGCGCAGTGTCGACAATTCAACACCAGCAAGGATCGACAGCAACGTGGTCTGTGGCCCGACATGCGCTGCCAGCCCCGGCGCGACACTGCCCAGCATTTGCGGCTTGATCGCAAGCAGCAGCGTTGCGGGCTGGCCGTCTGGCGCGGTCTCGGCCCACGCCACGCCATCGGGCAGGTCAGGCCGACCCGGATCGACTACCAGAAACTGGGATGCCGGTAGACCGCTTGCGATCCAGCCGCGCAGCATTGCGCCACCCATGTTTCCACACCCGATCAGCCAGAATGGCAAAGACGTCACGCCTCGCCCTGGGTTTCGACCATCGCGGCGGCAATCGCTTCGGCTGGTGTCTTGCCGCCCCACAGCACGAATTGGAATACAGGGTAAAACCGGTCGATCTCACCGACAGCTGCATCGATCAGGGCATCGGCTTGATCGATCGACAGGCTGGGTTCGTCACTCGCCTCGAGCAATGCAGCGTGACGGAACACCACGGCACCGCCCGCCGACCATAGCTCGAAATGCCCGAGCCAGAGCTGTTCGTTGATCAGCCCGATCGTTTCGTAGATCGCGCCAAATTGCCCATCGGGGATCTTGATGTCGGGAAACCCGATGAACTGAAGCACGCGATCATCGTCGCGCCAGACACCGCGCAATTCATACGGGCCCCAGCTGCCATCGCAAGCCGCAACAATCTCATCATCGCCGAGCCGTTCGTGCGACCAGCCATGCGCTTCATACCATGATTCAAGCGTGTCGATCGGCGACGCGCCATCATCGTCCTGAGTGAGTTCGTCATACGTCATGCCACTGTATCTTGCGCTGGAATGCCGGGTCGCATCAAGAGGTGGTGACACAAAGCTGTGGATTAACCCTCAATTTTGGGCAAACGCGCTGGCTTTGCGGCCTTCGCTTCGAGCGCGTCGATCCGCGCGCGCAGGCCATCGGCTTCATCGCGTGCCGCAGCCGCCATCGCCTTGACGGCCTCGAATTCATCGCGACTGACAAAATCGAGCCCGCCGATCCATTCGCGGGCACGCTCGCGCGTGGCTGTTTCGGCTTCACGGCCTACGCCAGCGAGCGTGCCGGCTGCACCGTTTACCAGTTTTGACAGGTCGGCAAAAAAGCGGTTTTCGGTTTGCATCGGATCAATCCTTCATCGTGTCGCCATTGAAATGGGGATTATCACTGCGGTCCGCAACCCGTTTACGCCATCTTGAGGCTCTGGCGATAAGGCGCTAGGCGCGGCATCGCATTTTCAGGAGCTTCGCGTTTGACCAGTCTCATCACCGGAGCCGCAGGGTTTATCGGGTATCATCTTGCGGGCCGTCTGCTCGACGCTGGCGAACCGGTGATCGGCATCGATAACGTCAACGATTATTATGCGCCGAAGCTCAAGCGTGACCGGATCGCCGATCTGAAAGCCCGACATGACAACGGGTTCAGCTTCATCGAGGTCGATTTTGCCGATCACGCCGCACTCGATGCCGCGCTTGCAGACCACAGGTTCGACCGGATCGCGCATCTGGGCGCACAGGCCGGCGTGCGATATTCGATCGATAATCCGCGCGCCTATGTCCAGTCCAACCTTGTCGGGCACCTCAACTTGCTTGAGGTCGCGCGCAGCCGCGGCGTGCCGATGGTCTATGCCTCGTCATCATCTGTCTACGGCGGCAATGACAGCTTGCCGTTCCGCGTCGAAGACCGCGTCGATCATCCGCTGTCGCTTTATGCCGCGACCAAAAAAGCCGATGAACTGATGAGCGAAACTTACGCGCACCTTTATCGGCTGCCGCTCACAGGACTCCGGTTTTTCACCGTTTATGGCCCGTGGGGTCGGCCCGATATGGCGATGTGGCTGTTCACAAAGGCGATCCTCGAAGGCCGCCCGATCGATGTGTTCAACAGCGGCGATATGCGGCGCGATTTCACGTATATCGATGATATCGTGTCGGGCGTCGTCGCGTGCTTGGACAATCCCCCGCCCGACGATGGCGCGATCAAGGCTGGGGGCAGCGTCGGGCCGCACCGGCTGTATAACATCGGCAACCACCAGTCCGAATTATTGGAAGATATGATTGCGCTGATCGAGGCGGCGTGCGGGCGCAAGGCGGAGCGCAATCTGCTTCCGATGCAGCCCGGCGACGTCAAGGAAACCTATGCCGATATTGAAGCGATAGCGGGCGATCTCGGCTTTGCGCCGACCACGGCGATTGCCGATGGCGTGCCCCGCTTTGTCGACTGGTATCGACGCTATCACGGAGTGTGATTGACATGCGGATCGTCGTTATCGGTTTGGGATATGTCGGACTGCCGCTGGCGATCCAGCTCGCCAAGCATTTCGAGACGTGGGGGCTCGACATCAATGCGGCCCGGATCGCCGAGCTGAATTCGGGGTTCGACCGGACCGACGAAGTCACGAACGACGTGCTGGCGAATTCGACGCTTCGTCTGACCACCGGGGCCAGCGATTGTCTGCCCGCCGACGCCTATATTGTGACAGTCCCGACGCCGATCGACGATGCCAATCGACCCGATCTTGGCCCGGTGATCGGTGCCACCCGCATGGTCGCTACAATGATCGACCCCGCGCGTGCGCCCGTGATCGTCTACGAAAGTACTGTCTATCCGGGCGTTACCGAGGATATCTGCGGGCCGCTGCTCGAACAGATTGGCGGCCTTGTCCGTGGCCGCGATTTCACGCTTGGCTATTCGCCCGAACGGATCAATCCGGGCGATAGAGAACATACGGTCGATAAGATTACCAAGGTGATTGCCGGCGAAAATGCAGAGGTTACCGAAACCCTCGCGACGATTTACGGCGCGGTCACAAGCGGCGGCGTGTTCCGCGCCGCTTCGATCAAGGCCGCCGAAGCGGCGAAGGTGATCGAGAATGCACAGCGCGATATCAACATCGCATTCATGAACGAAGTGACGCAGATTTTCGCAAAGCTCGATTTGTCGATCTGGGACGTGCTTGATGCGGCGCGGACCAAGTGGAATTTCCTGCCCTTCACTCCCGGTCTCGTTGGCGGTCACTGCATCGGGGTCGATCCCTATTATCTGAGCGAGTGCGCCGAACGGCTGGGGCATCATCCCGAAGTCATCCTCGCAGGCCGCGCGATCAACGACACGATGGGCAGCTGGGTGGCGGATCGCATCCATGAACGCCGTGCCAGCGTGCGGAGCGATATTCTGGTGCTGGGCCTCACCTTCAAGGAAAATGTGCCCGATCTGCGCAATTCGAAGGTTGCCGATGTGATTGCCCGGCTCACATGGCTGGGCCACCGGGTCACCGTGCACGATCCGCTTGCCAATCCAGACGAAGCACAGCACGAATATGGCCTGGCGCTCGATGGTGACGCGCTGAAGCGGACATATGACGTGGTGGTCGGCGCCGTCGCGCACCGCGAATATGCCGCGCTCAATCCTGCGACGTTGGTTGCAGGCGACGGGCTGCTGGCCGATCTCAAGCGGATATGGCCCGGATCTGCGACGTCGCAGGCTTTCGACTATTGGTCGCTCTAGCCGCGCTGCCGGTTCTGATCCCGGCAGGCTTAGAGTTTCAGCCATGTCCTCCAAATACTCGCGCCACTAATCCCCGATCCGCGAGCACTTCGTGAGCGCAATTATGTCCGGGTGCGCCCGTCACGCCGCCGCCGGGGTGCGTGCCTGAGCCGCACATATAAAGCCCCTTCAATGGCCCTCGGTAATCGCCATGGCCCAGCATGGGCCGCGCTGAATAGAGCTGATCGAGGCTCATATGGCCGTGGAAGATATCCCCCCCGATCAGCCCGAATTTGCGTTCGAGATCGAGCGGTGAATGGATTTGCCGCGCGATGATCGAGGCTTTGAAGTTGGGCGCGTGCTGCGTGACGGTATCGATAATATGATCGGCAACCTCCTCACGGACATCGTCCCAGCTTCGACCGTCGGGAAGCTGGGGCGCGAACTGCTGGCAGAACAGGCTGGCGATGTGCTGGCCGGGCGGGGCAAGGCTGTCATCGATCGAGGTCGGCAGTTTCATCTCGACAATCGGTGCGTCTGACCAGCCCTTGGCCTTCGCGTCGGTGAACGCTTTGTCCATGTAATCCATCGTCGGCGCGATGATGATGCCGCAGGTGTGATGTTCGGCAGGTTCGCTGCCCGGTAGCACCGAAAAGCTCGGCAATTCGGTGAGCGCGACGTTCATCCGGAACGTCCCCGATCCGGTCTTGAAGCCCGCGATCCGCCGGTTGAAATCGGCAGGCAAATCGGCGCTGTCGACCATCTGGCGATAGAGCAAGGCGGGCCCGACATTGGCGATGACGGTCTTGGCAGCGATCTCTTCGCCTGAAGCCAGCTTCACCCCGACCGCGCGGTTGCCATCGACCAACACCTTCGCCACCGGGCTTTCCAAGCTGATCTCAACGCCCGCCTCGGTGGCGGCCTCAGCCATATAGCGCGTGATTGCGCCCATCCCGCCGACGCTATGGCCCCATGCGCCTTTCTTACCGTTGACCTCGCCAAAGACGTGGTGGAGCAGCACATAGGCGCTGCCCGGTGCATCGGGCGAGGCATAATTCCCGACCACTGCGTCAAATCCGAACGCGGCCTTGACATGCTCATCCTCGAACCAGCCATCCAAGAAATCGCGCGCTGATTTGACGAACAAATCCATCGTGTCGCGTTGCGCGGCGATATCCATGCCTGCCATCCGCTTGCCCTGAGCGGCTGCGGCCAGCAACGCTTTCAGCCCGCCGCCGACATTGGGTGGTGTCTTCAAGCTGATGTCACGCAGCACTTCGGCGACGCGCTCGAGCGCGTCTTCATAGGCGGGGAAAGTTGCGGCATCCTTTGTCGAAAAGCGGCTAAATTCGGCCTGCGTCCGCGCGGTGCCACCGCCGAGTTTGAAATAGCCGTTTTCGTGCGGGAAAAAGTTGCTGATCGTCCGTTCGATAATTTTCCAGCCGCGTTCGTGCAGCCGCATGTCGCGGATCACTTTGGGACGCAGCAAGCTGACGGTGTAGCTTGCGGTCGAATTGGCGAACCCGGGGTGGAATTCCTCGGTGACGCACGCGCCGCCGATCACGTCGCGCGCTTCGAGGATGCGCACCTTGAGGCCCGCGCGCGCGAGATAAAAGCCGCAGACCAGCCCGTTATGACCGCCGCCGATGATGATTGCGTCATATATCATCGCGCAGTGTCCAACATATCGCCCATGATCGTCCTGACTTTCTGATTGAAACTGCGAAGGCACACTTCGCTCGCCGCGAGCGGCCCTGCATCGAAATACCGCGACTGCATCCCGGCTTGCACCCGCTCGATCAGCCAGGTGTCCTCGGCGTTCACGACGCGATTGATCCGGTCATTGGCGTAGCGCACCAGCTTCATTTCGCGGCGCCGATCTTGCGCGGTAAAGGCGTCGGGCAACGCATAGCTCATCACACGCAAATCGCAGGTCTGCGGCCCTGTCGGCACCCAGTGCATGAAATCAATCTGATCGGCGTAAAGATCGAACGCCATGTTGGGCCACAGTTTCCAATAGAGCCAGCGGCGCTGAAACGCGTCGGGCAAATGCTCGGCGCGGGGCAAGTGCTTCTGGTAAAACCGTTCCCAGAAATTGGCAGACGGCGTGTCGGAAATTTCGCCTGACATGCGATCGGCCCAGCCATGCGCAGAAATTGCATAGCTTTTGCCGAACAGTCGCGTCAGCCCGTCATGCGCGACGGGGATGTGGAGATTGTCCGAATAATTGTCTCCAACAGTCTTCCAGTTGACCTTGCGCGGGCGCGTCGAGGCCGTGCCGACGGGGCACATCGCTTCGAAACGATACAGCCCAATTTCGTGCATCGCGGGGGCCATCATGTCCTCAACCGACAGCCCGCCACCGCTCTTAAGCCGGACGAACACAAAGCCTTGCCAGATTTCCAAATCGACAGCGATCAGTCCTGTATCGGCCATGTCTAGCGCTGGATAATCGGCCTTCATCGGCACGCCCGACAGCCGCCCGTCGAGTTCGTAAACCCAAGCGTGATACGGACAGACGAGCTTCTTCGCGCACCCCGCATGGCCATCGACCAGCTGCATCCCGCGATGGCGGCAGACATTGGCGAACGCCCGCACTTTGGCATCTTCGCCGCGAATGACGATGACGCTCTCGTCGAGCAAATCGAGGCTGCGCCAATCGCCAACATTCGGAATGTCCGACACATGACATACGATCTGCCACGATGGCGCAATAACGCGTTCCATTTCGATCGCGTGGTAATCGGGATCGGTATAGGCCCATGACGGCAAGCCGAAATCGTCACTGCTTTGCATCGTCCGCCCCTTTCCTATACGAGTGTATAACAAGCGATGCAGCCCAAACAATCCTTTTCGCGCGAAACGCCCGAAACACGCCGCGCCGATCTGATCGCGGCGTGCGCGACCAGCCTTGCGTCGCGTGGCGCACATGGCACGTCGGTGCGGACAATCTGTGTCGAAGCGGGTGTCTCACCGGGGCTGCTGCGGCACTATTTCGATGGGATCGATGCGCTGATTGCCTCCACCTATCGCGATACCGGAAATCGAGTGCAGGCAGCACTCGAGGCGGCGGTGGCGAAAGCGGGGGCGAGGCCACGCGATCGGTTGCTCGGCTATCTCACAGCCAGCTTCGCGCCGCCGGTCGCCGATCCTGACTTGCTTGCAACATGGCTTGCCTTCTGGACGCTGACCAAAACTGATGCCCGGATCGCTCAAGTCCACGGCGAAATTTACGCACTGTATCGTCAGCGGCTCGAGGCGTTGCTGGCGGATTGTGCCCCCGGCAATCATCGGCTGACGGCGGTTGCGCTTACCGCATTGGTCGATGGGCTGTGGCTTGAGCTCAGCCTCGGCAATGCGCCGTTCACCCCTGCCGAAGCGGCAGCACTGGCTGAAAAATGGCTCGAAGCATTGTTGTCATAATTGGCGATTAGGGCACATCAAGACATGAGCGGGATGATCGTGAATCAAAAAAGTCCGAAATCAGATTGACGCGCACCCTGCGCACAATCATTTGCCGAACAAGGGAGATATGTCATGACCATCCGGATCGATCGCCGCGCGCTGCTGTTGACTGCGGGGTTCGGGATTGGTGGGTTGATCATGCCCGGCGGCAGGCTGTCGGCGCAGCTTCTGGCAGGGGCAACAGGCTTCACCCACAATGTCGCAAGCGGAGAGCCGGGGCCGGATTCGGTGCTGCTATGGACGCGCTACAAACCTGAAACGGCTGGCCCTGCCAAAGTAAGCGTCGAAATTGCCGAATCGCCAGAGTTCGCCAAAATTGTCGGCGGCGGTCAGATGACCACCGGGCCGTGGCGCGATCATACCGTCAAGATCACCGTCGATGGCCTGGCGCCTGGCAAATGGCACTGGTTCCGTTTCATCGCACCCGATGGCACGATCTCGCCGGTTGGCCGCACCAAGACACTGCCGGTGGGCAAAGTCGCAAAGTTCAACCTCGCGGTCTTTTCCTGCTCGAACCTGGGGTTTGGTGAATTCAATGCCTATGGTCATGCTGCGATCCGTCAGGATATCGACGCCGTGCTGCACATGGGCGATTATATTTATGAATATGGGCGCGGCGGATATGATGGTGGGCGCGAATTTGCGAAACGGATGTTTCCAGACAGTGAGATCCTGACGCTCACCGACTATCGGCTGCGGTACCAAAGCTATCGCAACGACCCGCAATTGCAGGCGCTTCATGCCGCGTTTCCGATGATCGCCAACACCGACGATCACGAAACCAGCAACGATTCCTGGGAAGGCGGCGCGCAAAACCATCAGCCCGATGAGGGTGACTGGACCAATCGCAAGAACGCCGCGATGCAGGTGTGGCGCGAATGGCTTCCTGTCGGCGAACAGCCGTGGAAGGCGTATGAGATTGGCGATCTTGCCACCTATTTCCGCACCGATACGCGCGCCATCGCGCGGTCGAAGCCGTTCGACTTTCGCGAGATCACGCGCGGTGCTGCTGACATCGAAAAGGCGCTCGCCGAATTCCGCGATGGCGTGTGGCGCGATCCTGCCGCGACGATGTTCGGCACCGAACAGGAAAGCTGGCTGCTGAAATCGCTCGCCGGCAACACCGCTGCCTGGAACTTGCTCGGAACGGGCACCAACATGGGATATAACGCGCCGCCGCCCAGCGCAATCGACTGGGTTGGCAAAGATGCCAATGAACGATCGATATCGTATCTCAAACAGGGGATGGCAGCGGGCAAGGCCGGGCTGCCTTATAATCTCGACAATTGGGGCGGGTATCCTGTCGCCCGGTCACGGCTGCTTGCGGCGGCACAGCGATCCCGCGCCGATCTGGTCGTGGTGACAGGCGATAGCCATAATGGCTGGGCATTCGATCTGCCTGAAGGCGGCAAGCCTGCCGGTGTCGAGTTTGGCGGCCATAGTGTGACATCGCCGGGGTTTGAACAGGCCGGGATCGATCCGATGCGCGCCGCTCGCGAAATGACCGATGCAAGCAAGGGCGAACTCCGCTGGATGGATGCGTCTAACCGTGGCTATATGCACGTCTCGCTCACCCCGCAGGCGGCGAGCAGCGAATGGGTATTCATGGATACCGTGCGGCAAGTCTCACGTGCGACCAAGCCTTCGCACAAGATGGTCGCGCGGCGGGGAAGGCGCGTCCTTGAATCGGCCTGAGGCTGAAGCTCAGGCCACGCCAGCGACAGTATCGGCGACAACGGCGTCACGTTCGCCCAACGGCCTGTCTTTGCCGATCGTCGTATCCTGCGCGGTCTGGTGTTCGATTTCGGCATTGAGTTCGGCGCCGATCAGCAATGTAAATGCCGAAAGATACAGCCACGTCAGCAACACGACGATCCCGGCAAGCGATCCCCACGTTGCGCCATAATCGCTGAACCGCGACGCATATAGCGCAAACCCTGACGTCACAACGAACCAGCCAAAGCCTGTAAACACCGCGCCCGGCGTCAACCATGTCCAGCGTGCCGCCCGCCTGTCAGGTGCGTAGCGGAAGAATATTGCCGCACCCAGCGCACTGGCGAGGATCAGCACCAATGTCGATCCCAGCGCAATCAGCCAGCGGAAATCGAACGGCACTGTCGGCACCAGCGATCCCGGCAAGCTCAAAGCACCGATGACCGTCAGTGCGACGATCGTGAAGATCACGCTAAACACTGTCAGCCAGACAACCGTTGCCGTGCGCTTCACAAACCCCCGCGTCTCTGTTTCGCCATACGCAATCGTGATTGCTGTCACGAGCGCATCGACACCTTTTGTGGCACCGAAAATCGCTAGAGCCAACGCGACGATAAGTCCCCAGCCTTTCTGGCGATCCGGCGATGAAACCAGCCCTTCGAGTTGCGCGGTGATGAGATTGGCTGCCTCAACAGGCAGGCTTTTGCTGATCGCAACGACGGTTTTCAGCAAGGTCTCGGGCGATGCGAAAAGACCATAAGTGAGCACCAGCGCGCCAAGCGCCGGCACCAGCGACAAAAAGCCGTAGAACGCTACGCCTGCTGAAATCAGGCCAACATTATCGGCTGAACTTTCTTGCCATACCCGCTTTGCGATCTGCCACCACGCCGCGCTTCGCAGCTGCAAGGGGCTGGTCGCTTTACGACCAAGTGGGTCGCTGCCGCTCAACGGCTCTTGAGCGATTTCGCATCGGCTTCGGCTTGCGTCTCGATCGCATCGGCGCGGGCATCGCCCTGCTCGGCAATCAAATCGGCTTCCTTGCGCAGCGCTTCGATGCGAACCTCGGTCTGCTTTTTGGTAAATCCTGTCTGCCCATTGGCCGTCGCTTCGAGTTCGGATGCCTGCTGGCGCAGTTGGGCCGCGCGCGCATCAGCATTCGATTCGACGGCATCCGCCCGGTTTCCCGCAGCCTCTTCGATGGCATCTGCCTGAATTTCGGTTGGGTCCTGCTGGCAAGCGGCAAGCGCAAGCGGGGCGATGGCGAACGCGAGGATCGATTTTTTCATGGCTGCTAAACTCGACACGCAGATGAGAGTTCCCGCGCGCGAGCTAGCTCTAATGTCTGCTGCCGAAAGCCTCATCAAGCAGCCGCGCCAGCCGCACGCCACCGCGCACGACCTGCCGCCGAACATCGGGAACAAGCGCGGCAATTGTGTCATCGGATAGCCGGGCGCGAGGAGGAACGGCTGAGCAAGGATCACCGCCGAGTGCAGTCTTATACGCAACATCGCGCGCAACGTCCCAAGTCTCGCGGCTCCAGTCGGCAACGCTGCCATTGGCCATGCCGGGCTGAACCTCGCTCAGCAACCCGCGTGGCCCAGCAGGCGGCGTCGTGATCGCGCGTTCGGCAAGGTAGCCGTCCCATGCCGAGTGCAGATTGATTCGTCCTTCGGCGAGGCCATAAGCCGCCTTCACATCGTTGCCGCCGCGATCGGTGCGGTCTCCGGCATGCAGCGGCATGTGCAGGTCGCCGACAAAATGGACAAGAAACGCAAACGCCATCAGCCGCTCGCGCTGCGGCACTTCGGGATCGGCCAGCAGCTTAGCGTTGCGCTCAATTTGTTTTGAAACGCAGTGCCCGTCCTTGCATGACGCAGTGAGATCGAACGGCTTGCAAACATCGGCATTTTGATAGTGCCAGCTGAACGCATAGTCGAACCGCGGTCCCAGCCCCTTGATGCAATCGGCCCAGACCGAGGCGTCCTCGATGCTCTTGAGCGGGCAGGTCGGCGTTTCGACCAGTTTCTCAGCGGCAAGCAAGCGGCGGATCGCGACGCGCGTTTGCGGCTTCACTTCGGCCCACGCGATGTTCGCGCCAGTGCGGTGGCCGAAATCCCACCATGCGTGTGCTGGGGCGGGGAGGAGCGTGAGCGCGAGAATGATCCAAAATCCTCCCCGAAACGGGGAGGGGAACCACGAAGTGGTGGAGGGGCAGGTGGGGAGTTCAGCGCCGATCTGCCGCTCCACCATCTTGCGGATGGTCCCCCTCCCCCGTTGGGGGAGGATTGCGGTTTCACTCATCGCCATAAATCGCCACCACACCTGGTTCCCCCGCAGTGCGCATCCCGCGATACATGCCCGGCGTGTTGAAGCTGAACGCCGCCTCGCCTCCGGGCGACACCACGATCACCCCGCCGGTTCCGCCCAACGCCTTGACCTCGGCCATCACCGCATCTGCCGCCGCTTGCACGCCTTCGCCGCCAATCCGCACCCGCGCGCAAATTTCGTGCGCGACGCCTGCCCGGATGAAATACTCCCCCGCGCCGGTCGCGGATACCGCACAGGCCCGGTCATCGGCATAGGTTCCCGCGCCGATCAAAGGCGAATCGCCGATCCGCCCCCAGCGCTTGCCGGTCAGCCCGCCGGTCGAAGTGGCCGCTGCGACATGGCCCTGCGTATCGACCGCGACCGCGCCAACCGTCCCGTATTTCAGATGCACATCGAAATGTTCGGAAGGCGGCCGCGCGCGCAGCTCCTGCAACTGCCGCCAGCGTTCGTCGGTCTGGAAATATTGCGGGTCTTCCTGCGGAAGCAATTGCTCACGCGAAAACTGATCGGCACCTTCGCGGCTCAGGAACACGTGCGGGCTCTTTTCCATCACCGCGCGCGCAAGGCGAATGGGATTCCTCGTCGCACTCGCAGCCGCCACCGCTCCTGCATCTCGATCCCGCCCATCCATAATCGCGGCGTCCATTTCGATCGTGCCCTGATAGGTGAACACCGATCCGTGCCCCGAGTTGAAATGCGGATCATCCTCAAGCACCATCACGGCGGTCTCGACCGCATCGAGGGCCGATCCGCCGCTATCGAGGAGCGCCGAACCGGCATCGAGCGCGGTGGTAAGGGCGGCGCGGATCGCGGCATCTGTGCTGTCATTCAAGCTGCCACGCTCGATGATGCCAGCGCCGCCATGTATCACGATTGTCCAGGTCATGGCGGCGCTGCGTATCAGAAGTGAACGGCTACCGAAACACCACCGCCATGGCTGTCGCCCCAAGGCACCATCGCGGCGCTCCGCTCGCGGCGATCATGCGTCAGCAGAAATCCAGATGCGAGGCCAATGGCACCGCCTGCGACGGCATCATACCAGAAATGCTTATCGGCTTCGACCCGCGCAATGCCGACCAAAGTCGCGACTGCCATCGCTGGAATGCCGAACTTTTGCCCTTGCCGGTTCCACAGCGTCGCAGCTGATGCAAACGCCGCTGAGGTGTGGCCAGACGGAAAGCTGTTGTTGTTCGAACCGTTAGGGCGGACTTCGGGAAAGGCCTGTTTCAGCCCTTGCGTGATCAGACTGGCGGCTGCGATCGAACCGCCCGCCTGAAGCGCGCCTTTGCCATCGCCCTTGATCGCAGGAACGGCAATCGATGTGACCATCAGCGAGACAACCCCGACATCGCTGATGTCGGCCCAGGTCTTTTTGCTCGCCACGGCAGGAGTGGCCGCCAGCGATGTGGCGATCAGGAGTGTTGAAAATTTCAGCATGGGAAATGGCCTTGACGCCGTGACCGACTATACAGCCACCAGCGTGTATAGCAGCGCCGATTGCGGCGGAACGATGGCTTTGGGCTGATTGGCAAACCAGCGGCGTGCCATCTCCGCACCGTCGATCCGTTCGGCAATCTTCCAGCCGGTCGCAGGCAGGTCGCGGGCGAACGCGGCGCTCTCGTGCATCCCCTTCATTGGTTCGCCCTGACTTCGCGTGAACGCGCGCATCGCGGCAAACAGCGGGCGTTCGAAAAGCGCCACCTCGCTCATCTGCGGATAGGCATCGAACAGGCACAGGCTGCCAGCGGGGGCGACGGTGCGCAGCGTAGCAAGGGTAGCCAGCGTGACCGATTGTTCGAGATACATCGTGACGCCGAGCCACGACGTCAGGCTGCGGCGCTTCTGTTTGAGGCCAGCCTTGATCAGCGCCGCCGCCAGATCGTCGGTGGCAAAATCGACCGGCACGAATGCGATGTTGCCACCAAGGCCTGTGTGCTTGCCCAGTATCCGGTGCTTGGCAGCCTGGGTCGCGGGATGATCGACCTCGAAAAAACGGCAATCGCTTTTGGGATGATGGAGCGCCATCGTGTCGAAACCAGCACCAAGCACAATCGCCTGATCGAGCCCCTTTGCCATCTCCGCCACCAGCGCGTCATCGACATAGCGTGACCGCGCCAGCACTTCGCCCTCGATTGCGCGCACTGGCCCCATTGTCCGCCCCAACGCCCAGTCGGAAACCGGAGTAGGCGCGGCGATCAGCAAGCTGCCAACATCGAGGAAGAGTTTTGCAAAGCGATCGTCATAGACCAGCGGTCGTGTCCCGCCCGCCGCGTGCCGATGCCGGATCGCCGCCGTCCAGCGCGCGGTGCGGCTTGCTTTTCCTTGGGACAGTCTTGGCATTCGGGCGCTCCCCATCGTTCCTCGACCCCGCTCACCTCGAGCCCATCGAATTCGCTCAGGATAGACTTCCGCCAAGGGCGGAAGTCGAGAGGCTGCCTCGAGCTTAGCCGAGATATAAGCGATGCTCTCGAACCAGTCTCTCGACTTCGCTCGAGATGAGCGGATCTATCGTCAAATGCTAGGAAGCAAGCCGCTTCACGAACAGAAACTCGGCATCGACCTGCTTGCCCACGATGAATGTCGTGTCAGCCACCTTCGCAAACCCGTGCTTGTGGTAAAACGCAATGCCGCGCGGGTTTTCACTGTAGACGCTCAACACAATTTCATCGGCGGCGATGGCTTTCGCGCGCGCCATGATCCAGTCCATGAATTTGTGTGCAACGCCTGCACCGTGATGGCTCGACGCAATATAGAGCTGCTTGAGTTCAAGCGCGATGCGCGGCGCCGGATCATAGTCGAGCTTGATGTCCTCGCCTGTCATCGCATAACCGATTGGCGTTTCGCCGGCATAAGCTACGAGAATGCCCACGCGCGGATCAGCGATCCACCCGGCGAAGGCCTCTGGCGTTTTCCACTCGGCGTAGAATGCGGCAAGGTCATCGGGCTGATACAGATGCCCAAACGCCTCACCGAACGTCTCGCGCGCCAGCACCGCCAGCGCGTTCGCATCGTCAATTACCGGCTCTCGATACGCGATCATTCAGCCAGCGTCAGCTGCTCATACCGATCGAGATGATGATCGGCAGACCCGAACTGCCCCTCGATCATCGTACCGCGCTTGAAATAATGGCCAATGGCCAGTTCCTGCGTGATGCCAATCCCGCCATGCGTCTGGATCGCGTTTTGCCCGGTAAACTTGATCGCTCGCGCGGTCTTTGCCTTACACGCCGATACTGCCGCCATCCGTTCGGCAGGCGGCAGATCGAGTTTCAAAGTCGCCATCAATGTCATCGAGGCGATCTGTTCGACCTCCATGAACATATCCACCATCCGGTGCTGGAGCACCTGGAAGCGCGCGATCGGCTGGCCGAACTGCTGGCGCTGCCGCGCATAATCGAGCGTGCCCTGGTGCAGCTTGAGGCCCACGCCGCGCGCTTCGGCACACAGCGCCACCGTCGCTTCGTCGACGATCCGCTCGATCAGGTCGATCCCGCCGGGGATCAGCGCATCGCCGGGGATCGCGGCATTTTCGAAATAGATTTCAGAGGCGCGGAAGCCATCGACCGTCGGATAATCGCGGCGAACGATGCCAGGCGATTTTGCATCGATCAGGAACAGCTCAACGCCGTCGCGATCGCGATGCCCGCCGCCAGTGCGCGCGGTGACGAGCAGGTGCGTTGCCCAAGGTGCGGCATAGACCACGCTCTTGTGCCCGTTGAGCACATAGCCAGCGCCATCGGCCTTCGCGCTTGTCCGCAAATTGGCGAGGTTGTAGCGCCCCTGTGGCTCGGCATAGGCGAATGCGATGATGACGTTGCCCGCGACGATTTCAGGAATCACCGCATCGGCCATCGCGCCGCCTGCTGCCTTCAATGCGCCGCCGCCGATCACGACTGTCTGGAGATACGGCTCGATCGCGATGACCTTCCCCAGCTCTTCCATGATCAGCGCGTTTTCGAGATGGCCGCCGCCTAGCCCGCCATGATCTTCGCTGAACGCTGCGCCAAGCATACCCAGTTCCTGCGCCAGCGCCTGCCAAACGCCGGGATCGCGGCCTGCGTCGCTCGCAATCATTTTCTGACGTTTGTCGAAATCATAAGTGTCGGCCAAGAAGCGCGACAGTGTGTCGCGGATCATGTCCTGCGTTTCGGTGTAGGTGAAATCCATGGTCTCTCTCTATCGGAAAACTCCCCTCCCGCTTGCGGGAGGGGTCGGGGTTGGGCCAATAACAAACAGGTGCGTGGCGGTATCACCCACCCCTAGCCCCTCCCGCAAGCAGGAGGGGAATATCCGGCTAAAGCCCCAAAACCATCTTCGCGATGATGTTGCGCTGGATTTCGTTCGACCCGCCATAGATCGTCGTCTTGCGGGCATTGAAGTAAGTCGGCGCGGTGCGATGCGCGTAATCGGGGCCGATCGGGTGTTCGTTGTCACCGTCGCCGAACCCACGGAAATAAGGCGCACCATAATGGCCTACGGCTTCCAGTGCCAGCTCGGTCAGCCGTTGCTGAATTTCCGAGCCCTTGATCTTGAGCAGGCTCGACTCCGGACCCGGACCCTTGCCAGCCGATTCGCCTGCCAGACTGCGCAGTTCGGTGAACTCAAGCGCAGTCAGATCGATCTCCAGATCGGCAATCTTGCGCTTGAAAAACGGGTTGGCGATCAGCGGACGATCACCGTCTGTCTCGGTGCGTGCAATCGACTTGATCTTTTCGACGCCACGCTTCGATGATGCGACACCCGCAATCCCGGTGCGTTCGTGCGCGAGCAGGAACTTGGCGCAGGTCCAGCCCTTATTCTCTTCATAAACGCGCTGCGATAACGGCACGCGGACATCTTCGAGCCAGACTTCGTTGACTTCATGTTCGCCGCCGAGCGTGATGATCGGACGCACGGTAATCCCCGGCGTCTTCATGTCGATCAGCAGGAATGAAATGCCTTCCTGCGCCTTCACATCCTTGTCGGTGCGGACGAGGAAAAAGCCCCAATCGGCATGCTGCGCCATCGTCGTCCACGTCTTCTGGCCGTTGACGACATAATCGTCGCCGTCACGGACAGCCATCGTGCGGAGCGACGCAAGGTCCGAACCCGCTCCCGGCTCCGAATAGCCCTGGCACCACCAATCCTCACCCGAAAGGATGCGCGGCAGGAACTTGGCTTTCTGCTCAGGCGTCCCGAAGGTGTAGATCACCGGGCCAACCATCGCGAGGCCGAATGGCATCAGCCGGATGCAATCGGCAGCGGCAGTTTCTTCGGACCAGATAACACGCTGCGTCGCGGTCCAGCCTGTGCCGCCATATTCAACCGGCCATGCCGGGGCGACCCAGCCCTTGGCGTGGAGAACACGGTGCCACGCGAGGAAATCCTCTTTCGAAAGCTCCTCGCCCTCATCCTGTTTCCCGCGCAGATGCTCGGGATAATTCTCGGCGATAAAGCTCCGCACTTCCTGCTGGAACGCGAGCTCTTCGGGGCTGAATTCGAGGTTCATCGGACGACTCTCCTGAGGTGATATGCGAAAGATAGGGTCGGTTTACGTTAACGTCAATCGCGCGCGAAAATCTCATCGTGGAGGAGCATGATTTTGAGCGGATCGATCTCAAGGTCGGTCCCGGTCGCGAGCCAGTCTCCCTTGCCGTCACGGCCGACCAGCCGCACGCGCTGATTATCGGGATCGACAAAGATGATTGCTTGTATGCTCGCCAGCCCGCGATACTCGGCAAGTTTGACGATCTGATCGTTCGACGCGGTCGACGGAGACAGCACTTCAAACACCACCCGCGCATGATCGAGTAACCGCTTGCCGTCATTTTCGGGCGAAGCGGGATTGTTGCAATACACGGTGACATCGGGAAACCGGATCGAAGACGGTCCCGTGCGCAACGGCATATCCGATCCATAAGGCCGACAGCCTGAGCCTCGCAGCTTGCCTCCAAGCGTGATGATGATGTTTGCGGCTACAGCCGCGTGCGTCGGCGATCCGCCCGCCATCATCCAGATTGTGCCATCGACGAGTTCAGCTTTGGCATCGCCCAGTTCGAGATCGAGGAACTCTTCCACTTCCATCGTGCGGTAGGCGGGGTTGAGGGGGTGTGAGGCCATAAGCTAAATATACACTTCAGACCTCGCGTTACCAAGCCTTCTCGTCAAATCCCCGGCGTCATGTAAAAATGCCACGCAAACACTGCCGCTGCCCCGCGATGCGGGCGCCAGCTTTCCGCAATCTCGCGGATTGCCTTTTCGCTCGGGCGTTCGTCCATGCCCATGAGCCGCCCGACAGCGATCTGGATGGCGAGGTCTCCCGCAGGCCAGATGTCGGAGCGTCCTTCGGCGAACAGCAGGTAAATCTCTGCCGACCAGCGCCCGATGCCTTTCACTTGAGTGAGGAGCGCGATGGCCTCTTCATCATCGGCAGGCAGGTCCATGATCGGCAGTTCGCCATCGGCGATCAGTTGCGCAAGGCTGCGGGCATAGCCTTGTTTTTGGCGTGATAACCCGCACGCGCGCAATTGATCGAAATCGGCAGACAGGATCGACTGCGGATCGGTCAGATCGCCGCGATGTGCCGCGAGCTTGGCCCAGACGGCGTCTGCCGCCTTGAAGCTGACTTGCTGGCCGACAATGGTTCGCAACAGCGTTTCATACCCACGATCGCGCATTCGGGGTTCGGGATAACCCACTGCCGCCAATATGGGCGCATAACGCGGCTCGATCACCGCGAGCGCATCGAGTCCCGACTTCAACTGTGCTGCCGTCAGTCCCATCACTGCCTCCCCAATCCGTCAGCTTGATTTGCCCTGCCATGGCCGCTAGCGACCC
>JANOQL010000186.1:0-1661 GCA_031414835.1 Sphingomonadales bacterium
CCAGTGATGGGGGCAGATACCCACGCAATCCTCGCCGAGCGATTGGGTCTCGATGCCGCCGCGCTCGATGCGATGATCGCTGCCGGAACGGTGGAGCGATGACCGCGCTGTCCGTTGCCCAAGCCTATGCCGCTGCCGCACGAGAGGCGATGCGGAGCGCCGTTGCCGCATCTTCGCTCGATGCCGAACAGCATGTCGCACACGGGCTTGCGTGGATCGAAACCACGGTGGCCGCGCTCGAAGCGCTCCACGCCTGGGGGGCGCAGCAATCGGGTGAGGCTGAGGCGCTGATCGTCGCGATCGGCACCGGCGAAACGCTCGCGCAACTCGCAGGCGGGTTGCCGATGGGGCAGAATGAGTATGTCCGCCCCGCCGATGTCGGGCTCGACGCGCATGTCGCACCGCTGCTCGCCGAGGCAAAGGGCAACACCCGCGACAACCGCGCAGCCCTCGCCGCCTTCTTGCGCGATGGCACCCAGATCGCCGACAGCCTCGATGACGAATTGCTCGATCAGGTGCGGACGCAGTATCGCCGCTTCACCGATGCCAGAATCCTCCCGCACGCGCATCGCTGGCATCTCGATAATGCGCTGATCCCTGATGATGTGATCGCTGAGATGGCCGCGCTCGGCACCTTCGGCGTCTGCATTCCAGAAGCTCATGGCGGCCTCGGCCTCGGCAAGCTCGCGATGTGCGTTGTCACCGAAGAGCTGTCGCGCGGCTGGATCGGCACCGGATCATTGGGCACCCGGTCGGAAATTGCAGGCGAACTGATCGTGCTTGGCGGGACCGCAGAGCAACAGGCGCACTGGCTGCCGCGCATTGCCAGTGGCGAGGTTCTTCCGACCGCCGTTTTCACCGAACCCGATACCGGGTCTGACATGGCGAGCCTCCAGACCCGCGCGGTCCGCACCACCGACGGCTGGGCGATCACCGGCGGCAAGACGTGGATCACTCACGCCGCGCGCACCGATCTGATGACGCTGATGGTGCGGACGCTGCCTGATGCGAAGGGCTATGCGGGGCTGTCGATGCTGCTTGTCCCCAAACCACGCGGGACCGATGCTGACCTGTTTCCGGCGGCAGGCATGAGCGGCAGCGAGATCGAAGTCCTCGGCTATCGCGGGATGCGCGAATATGCGTTGCAATTCGATGATATGGCCGCCCCTGCCGATGCCTTGCTCGGCGGCGAAGAGGGGCAAGGGTTCAAGCAATTGATGCGCACCTTCGAAGGCGCGCGGATACAAACGGCCGCGCGCGCAGTCGGTGTTGCGCGGCGGGCAATCGAGCTTGGCCTCGATTATGCGCTCAATCGCAAGCAATTCGGCCAAGCGATCATCCATTTCCCGCGCGTTGCCGACAAGCTGGCGATGATGACGGTCGATATGGTCATGGCGCGCGAGCTGACTTACTTTGCCGCGCGCGCCAAGGATTCAGGCAAACGCTGCGATATCGAAGCCGGGATGGCCAAACTCCACGCCGCGCGCGTCGCGTGGTCCTGCGCCGATGCGTCGCTGCAAATCCATGGCGGCAATGGCTATGCGCTCGAATATGAAATCAGCCGCGTGCTGTGCGACGCGCGCATCCTCAACATTTTCGAAGGCGCTGCCGAAATCCAGGCGCAAGTGATCGCGCGCGGGGCATTGGGGTCGCGGAATTGA
>JANOQL010000187.1:0-28109 GCA_031414835.1 Sphingomonadales bacterium
CTCGGCGTCGCTCGAACCGGTGTCTCGACTTCGCTCGACATTATCGGAGTTTATGAAAATTGTGTTATACACCGCGCACCAAGAGCGAAGTCGAGAGGCAGGTTCGTGCGCAGCCGAGAACCCCGCTACCCCGCAATCGCCCCCAGCACTGCCGCACGCAGTTCGGGCATTCCCATGCCCCTTTCGCTCGATGTCACGATGATATCCGGGTGCGCCGCTGCACGTTTCCGCGCCTGCGCTTCGGTATCGGCCAGCACTGCTTCGAGTTCGGTCGCCTTGATCTTGTCCACCTTGGTCAGCACAACGTGATACGAGACCGCAGCGGCATCGAGCATGTCCATGATCTCATTATCAACCGGCTTGATCCCGTGGCGACTATCGATCAGCACGAAGGCACGCTTCAAAACCTGCCGCCCGCGCAGATAATCGTTGATCAGGAACCGCCATTTTTTGACCATATCGCGCGGTGCTTTGGCAAAGCCATAGCCCGGCATATCCACCAGCCGGAAAATCAGCGGATCGCCGACCTCAAAGAAATTGAGCTCTTGCGTCCGCCCCGGCGTGTTCGATGTGCGTGCAAGACTGTTGCGATTCACGAGCGCGTTGATCAGCGACGATTTGCCGACATTCGACCGGCCGGCAAACGTCACTTCGTGCACCGTTGGTTCGGGCAAATGCTCAAGCGAAGGTGCGGATTTCAGGAAGATCACCGGCCCTGAAAACAGCTTGCGCGCGGCCTCGATCTGATCGGGATCGAAGCTCACGGCTTGACCGCGAGGATCGGTTCCTTGAGCGCAGGGTGCTTCGAATAGAGCCACTTTTGCTGCGCAATCGTGAGGATGTTCGAGGTGATCCAGTAGATCAGCAGTCCCGCCGCGAACGGTGCCATCATGAACATCATGATCCAGGGCATGATCGCGAACATCTGCTGCTGGACGGGATCCATCTGCGCTGGGTTCAGCTTGAACTGGAAATACATCGTAACGCCGAGCAACACCGCAAGCACGCCGATGGCGAGGAACGCTGGCGGCTGAAACGGCAGCAAGCCGAACAGGTTCAGGATCACCGCAGGATCCGACGCCGACAGATCCTTGATCCACAGCGCGAACGGCTGGTGCCGCATTTCGATCGACAGCAGCAACACCTTATAGAGCGCGTAAAAGATCGGAATCTGCAACAGGATTGGCGCACAGCCCGCAAGCGGATTGATCTTTTCGGTCTGATACAGCTTCATCATTTCCTGTTGCTGCTTGGCCTTATCGTCCTTGTAGCGTTCCTGCATCGCCTTGATCTTGGGCTGCACCGCGCGCATCGCCGCCATGCTGGCAAATTGCTTTTGCGCGATCGGGAACATCAACCCGCGGACGATGAAGGTGAGCAGGATGATCGCCACACCGAAATTGCCGACGAGCTTGAATAGATTGTTGAGCACCCAGAAAATCGGGCGTTCGATGATCTCGAACCAGCCCCAGGTGATCGCCTTGGAAAATGCAGTGACGCCCTGATCCTGATAGCCGTTGAGGGTATCGACTTCCTTGGCACCCGAAAACAATCGCAGCGACGTTGTGGAAACCTTCCCTGGCTGAACGATGACCGCAGGCTTGGCAAATTCGGCCTGATAGGTGCCGCCGCCAGCGCGGAAGGCAGCCTCGACAGCTTGGCCGGCTGGCGGAACCAGCGCCGTGAGCCAATAGGTTTCACCAAAGCCGAGCCAGCCGCCTGTTGTCGTGACGCGCTTTCCAGCCGCGCCTGCTTCGTCAAGTGTGTCATAATCGGTTTCATAGTCGACGACGTCATTGAACACGCCAATCGGGCCGATGTGCATTGTCCAGCTATCGACATCGTGCTGCGGCGCGAACATCGAGCCCGACGCATGCGCGAGCTTGACGCGATTGACATAGCCGAACGCGCGGACCGCGACGGGGGCACTGCCACCATTCTGCACGCTCTGTTCGACATTGAACATGTAACGCGCATCGACCGATATGCGGATGCGGAACACCTGGCCTGCCCCGTTATCCCAGCTCAGCGTCACTGGCTTATCGATTGTCAGTGTCTGGCTGTCGGCTGTCCACAGCGTCTGCGCATTGGGCACATTCACCCCGTCACCAGACCACCCAAAGCCTGCGTAATAGCTTTGCTTTGTCCCGGCGGGTGCCAGCAATCGAACAGGCGGCGAATCCTTGTCGATCTTCTGGCGATAAGTCGGGAGCACCAGATCATCGATCCGCGCACCGGTCAGATTGATCGACCCTTCGAGTTTGGGCGTTTCGATGCGGATGCGGTTGCCGCCGCCAAGTGCCGCATCGACAGTGCGCGGCTGGACTATTGCGGGCGCGGGTGCCGCGTTGGTTCCGGCGGGAATCGGAGCAGCTGTGGTGCCAGCAGGCGCTTGTGCCGGGTTGGTCGACACCGCGGGCGCCGTTGCGGCGGGTTTGGCTTGCGGAAAATATGTGTCCGAAATGGCACTCCAGCCGAACAGCACAAGCGCCGAAAGCACGATCGCAAGGATCATGTTGCGCGGATTATCCACCCCGGTTTCCCTTCAACTTCGTGTGGCCCATCATCTAAGGGACCGGATCATAGCCATGGCCGCCGAACGGGTGGCAACGCGCGATGCGCCGTGCCGCCAGCCAGCTGCCTTTGGCGGCCCCATAGCGGGAAAGCGCCTCGATTGCATAGGCCGAACATGAAGGCGCAAACCGGCAACTGGGCGGCAGGATTGCAGATGGCCCCTTTTGCCAGCCCTTGGCGATCAGGATCAGCAGCTTTGCGATCATTTCGCCCGCCCGATGGCCGACACAAGATCTTCGCGGAGTTTGGCATAATCGCGTTCGACGCCACCTGCGCGCCCGATCAGGATATGGTCGGAACCGACTTTGCCGTGTTCGTCGAGCACATCGCGGGCGAGCGCACGAAACCTGCGCTTCATCCGGTTACGGACAACCGCGCCACCGATTTTCTTCGTAACCGTGATGCCCAGACGCTTCGTCGCGTCTTCATCTTTTCGATCTCGCACAAGCAGCACAAAGCCCTTGGTTGCGATTCGCTTGGCAGAATTGGCGGCGAGAAAATCGCGCCGCTTGGCAATCGCGATCAGGCCGAAAGCTTGCTGCGACCGCGTGCGCGACGGGCGCGAATCACTGCGCGACCGCCGGGGGTCGACATCCGCGCGCGGAAGCCGTGACGCCGGGCACGCACCAGATTGCTCGGCTGAAAAGTGCGCTTCATTGGTCATTCCTCGAATACAAACAAAATGGGCCGTCGCACCGGACAGCCCGCAATTGAAGCGCCGTTACGGACGGTCTTGGCAAAAGTCAATTCTTCAGCGAGGCCTGCGACCGCGATTTTGCGCGTTGTCGCGACCGCTTCCGCATCCACCAGTCGACCGTTTTGCCGACTTTGGGCCGCTTGCGCTTGAATTGGACGTAGCGGCGCTTCGCCCACAGCGAATTGCGGAGGACAAGGCCCAACCCAATTGCGAACAAGACGATCCCGCCAGGCCCCGGAAGCGGCGACACAAGTGGTGCAGCAATCATCAAGACGATGCCAAGCCCGAGCGCGGCGAACCGCACAACCGGGCTTTCCCGTATTCGTTGCAAAAGACCGCCGGTTGCCATCGCGCAGAAAGTGGTGCGGCAGGCGGCCGAGTTCAACCGCCTTTGAACCCCATTGCGACAACATACCATTCGGATGAGCCAGTGCGGCTGGCCGGCGGCTTTGCGTGACGGACGCTTGCAAAGTTGCGCTTCAGTGTCGCCACCAGATCGGCATCCGATCCGCCTGCCAGCGATTTGGCGACGAAATGACCGCCGGGCGCCAGCACTTCGCACGCAAAATCGACCGCCGATTCGACAAGCCCCATCGTGCGCAAATGGTCGGTTTGCTGGTGGCCAACGGTGTTTGCCGCCATATCCGAAAGCACCAGATCGGCTTTCCCGCCAAGCGTATCGGTGAGCCACGCAGGTGCGGCATCGTCCATGAAATCCATTTGCGCGATCGCGACGCCATCGATCGGATCGACGGGCAGCAGATCAATGCCCACGATAGCCGCCTGCGGCCGCAGTTTGCGCACCACCTGGCTCCAGCCGCCCGGCGCAATGCCCAGATCGATCACGCGCTTGGCCGATTTCAGGAATCCGAACCGTTCATCGAGTTCGATCAGCTTATACGCCGCGCGGCTGCGATAGCCTTCAGCCTTTGCCTTTTTAACATATGGATCATTCAATTGCCGCGCGAGCCAGCGGTTCGACTGGGCAGTGCGCCCCCGCGCCGTCTTCACGCGGATCCGGCTGCTCGCCCCGCCCCTGCTCATCGAACAAACCTCATCGCCGCGCCCCCAATGTAATCAACTGGCGCAATATCCCCTCGCGGATGCCACGATCCGCAACGCCAACTTGCGACGCGGGCCAGATATCGAGGATCGCTTCAAGGATCGCGCAACCGGCAACGACCAGATCGGCACGTTCTTCGCCAATGCAATCGAGCATTGCCCGTTCGGCGACCGAGCGTTGCGCAAGATCGGCGCTGATTTCGCGCATCGATTGCGCTGGCACGATCAGCCCGTCGATCTGCCGCCTGTCATAATGTTTGAGCTTAAGATGCACGCTTGCCAACGTCGTCACAGTGCCGCTGGTGCCGAGCAGCCGGAGTGCGCCTTTGGCATAGCCTTCTGTGAACCCTGATATGCTCGTCGCAACCCGCGCCCGCATCCGTTCATACAAAGCGACGCGGCCTGTTGCATCGGTCGCGTCGGCGCCTTCGGCTTCGGACAGAGAGACAACGCCCCACGGAACGCTGCGCCATGCCAGCGTTTGCGGTTCATCCCCGCAGGTATCGACCAGCACCAGTTCGGTCGATCCACCACCGATGTCGAACACCAGCGCCGGGCCGTCTCCCTCGCCAAGCAGCTTGTGACAGCCCATGACGGCCAGCCGCGCCTCTTCTTCGGGTCGAATAATGTCGAGCTTGATGCCAGTTTCGCGATACACTCTTGCGGTAAAGTCAGGACCGTTCTCGGCCCGCCGACAGGCCTCGGTAGCGACGGATCGCGCGAGCTCGACATTGCGGCGCAACAGCTTTTCGGCGCAGACCGAAAGTGCCGAAACCGCGCGGTCCATCGCTGCATCGCTCAGGCGTCCATTCGCACCCAACCCTTCGCCAAGTCGCACGATCCGCGAAAAGGCATCGACCACCTGAAAATTCTCGCCATCGGGTCGCGCGATCAGCATCCGGCAATTGTTGGTGCCAAGATCGAGCGCGGCATAGTTACGGCGCGCTGGATAGCGGCCCCGCGACATAGGGAGAGCAGCAGTGGCCATAGGCGGCACCCGATCCCGCCCACGCCCGGTAACGGCGATATCCACCATGGCCGGCACAGTCTTTTCTATTCTCGGCGAATGCGGCAATACGCGCTCGCCACTTGATGTTGATGCTAGCCAGCAGCAACGCCCGACGCAACCCGCACACGCGATTGACTTGGTATCATGGCAGACCTATTGGCGCGCCTCTGCTGCCCCGTCGTCTAACGGTAAGACACCGGACTCTGACTCCGTTTATCGAGGTTCGAATCCTCGCGGGGCATCCAGCTATGAGCCTGAAAATGGTTAAATTCAGCCGATTCTGATGATAGTTTGAGTGACCGCCCCCACATTTGCCCCCACGTTTAGTTACCCTTCCGCGTCTTTGTCCTGTTCAAATCGCCATTATGTGATCGCCCAAGTTGGTAAATTCGTGGTCGGGAACGACCTCTTTCGCCAACATTGCGGTCGTTACGAACCGTCGAGCCATTCGCTGTTGGCTGAGTTTCGCCCACTAATGGGTTATGCGCTTTAGAAGTTGATTCAGCTAGCTTAGCTACGGAATACCGCACTTCGGGAGACGCTACGCCAACATGCCAGAACTGACGCTGGATTGCCTGATCATCGGCGGAGGGCCTGCTGGCTTAACGGCAGCGATCTATCTCGCTCGCTTCCACCTTAAGGTACGCGTCGTCGATAGCGGCTCAAGTCGGGCATTGTGGATACCCTGCACCCACAATCATGCCGGGTATCCAGCCGGTATCAGCGGCGCGGATCTGCTTGATCGGATGAGCGAGCAGGCCGTACTCTACGGATGCACGATTACCTCGGGACGCGTGTCGAGATTGGAGGCGGTTGACGACCGGTTCGAGGCGGAATGGGGCGTAGGTGTCGTCGTTGCAAAGACTGTCTTGCTGGCAACGGGCGTGCAAAACCGGCGGCCGTCGATTGATGAGGCACTTCATGAGGAAGCCCTGGCACAAGGATTCTTGCGCTACTGCCCTATTTGCGACGGGTTTGAAGTAACCGACAAAAATGTGGCCGTCATCGGCACCAGTGAGCGCGGGGTCGCCGAGGCCTCGTTTCTGCGCAGCTACACGCGTCGCGTGACCTTAATCGCACCGAATGGTCGCCATGATCTCGATGGGGAGGCTCGCGAAAAGGCGGCGCTATATGGTCTGAAGCTGATCGACGGACCTGCACACGTTGCCGCCATCGCCGACGAGCAGATCGTGATCGAAGCCGACGGACGACCTTTTAGATTCGACACAGCCTATCCGGCACTCGGCTCCGATACAAATAGCGACCTCGCCGTTGCAATCGGGGCCGACACAAGCACGGCTGGCTGCATCAAAGTCGATAGCCACCAGCGGACCTCGATTGCGGGCTTATATGCGGCGGGCGACATCGTCATCGGCCTCGACCAGATCAGCCATGCTATGGGCGAAGGCGGGGTCGCCGCCACGACGATCCGCAATGATCTTTCCGAACGTGCACCGCTGCTGCGTTAATCGTCGATGCCAGCAGTTAGGTCGGTATCTGATTTCGGAAGCCGAACAGTTTTGCCTGTCGGAAGCTATAAAAGGTTCGAGCGTCTGAACCTTTTGCGAGTTGGCTCCGTTAGACAAGCAGCGCCCGATGCCCGGTTGCGCGGGAGAGTATCATGGCAACGAAAACCACCAATTCGAAAAAACAGGGCAATCCGTCTTCGGGCGTAGCACACGGAACTGATGCGCCATTTCTGGCTGTAGCGGGTGGCGTGGTTGGTACAGGAGGCGAATTCCACCAAGTGGCGTCGGACGGGCAGCCGGTGCTGACCACCAACCATGGAATGCCAATTTCCGACGATCACAACAGCCTTAAGGCTGGCGCACGCGGCCCTGTGTTGCTCGAAGATTTCATCCTTCGTGAAAAGATTTTCCATTTCGATCATGAACGCATTCCCGAACGCGTCGTTCACGCGCGCGGGCTGGCGGCACATGGCTATTTCGAACTCACCGACTCGTTGAGCGATCTGACCAGCGCCTTGGTGCTTGGCGAAGTCGGGGAACGCACCCCGGTGTTTACGCGATTCTCGACGGTTGCGGGCAACCGTGGCTCGGCCGATCTGGCACGCGACGTGCGCGGGTTTGCGGTCAAATTCTATACCAAGCAGGGCAATTGGGATCTGGTCGGCAACAACATCCCAGTGTTCTTCATTCAGGATGCGACCAAGTTCCCCGATCTGGCGCACGCGGTGAAGGAAGAACCCGATCGCGGGTTCCCGCAGGCCGCGTCGGCGCATGACACCTTCTGGGACTGGATTGCTTGCACGCCTGAAGCGATGCACATGGTGATGTGGCAAATGTCCGATCGGACGATCCCGCGTTCGGTGCGCTTCATGCAAGGGTTCGGCGTTCACAGCTTCCGGCTGGTCAACGACGAGGGCAAATCCACCTTCGTCAAGTTTCACTGGACGCCAGTGCTCAACATCCAGTCGGTGGTGTGGGACGAAGCGGTCAAGATCAACGGTGCCGATCCCGATTATCACCGCCGCGATCTCTACAATGCGATTGCCATGGGCGATCATCCCGCGTGGGAACTCGGCGTCCAGCTGTTTAGCGAAGACGACGCTGCCATGTTCGATTTCGATCATCTCGATGCCACCAAGCTGATCCCGGAAGAAGTGGTGCCGCTGCGCACGATCGGGCGGATGGTGCTCGATCGCAATCCGGCGAACGTCTTTGCCGAAACCGAACAGGTGGCGTTCTGCACGCAGAATCTGGTTCCAGGAATCGACTTTTCTGACGATCCTTTGCTCCACGGGCGCAATTTTTCATATCTCGATACGCAATTGTCGCGGCTTGGATCGACCAATTTTACCCAGCTGCCGATCAACGCACCCAAATGTCCGTTCGGCAATATGCAGCGCGATGGCCATATGCAGATGCACGCGCAAGCAACGCGCGTTGCCTATACGCCAAGCCTGATTGATCCTTCGGGGCCGCGCGAACATCCCACTGGCTTCCGTAGCTTTGCAGCACCGCTCGAAGGCACGAAGGTCCGTCAACGGTCAGCGACGTTCGCCGATCATTACAGCCAGGCGCGGCAGTTTTTCATGAGCCAGACCGAGCCTGAGCAGGATCATATTGTCGCGGCGCTGATCTTTGAGCTGAGCAAGGTCGAGCTGCCGATCATCCGCGCGACGATGCTCGGCCATCTTGCGACCATCGACGCAGAGCTTGGCGCGCGCGTCGCCGACGGGCTTGGCCATGATGCGCCGATCGTGCCAGCCGAGCCAGCGGTTGCGACGCGGACCGATCTCAAACCCTCTCCCAAGCTCAGCATCCTGGCCAACGGCCAGCCGACGATGGCAGGGCGGCTTGTCGGCGTGCTGGTGACCGATGGCGCGTCGTCAGCAGTCATCGGTGCGCTGTTCGAAGCCGCCGCAGCGGCCAAGGCGTCGGTCAAGATCGTCGCACCAAAGCTTGGCGGTGTGACGCTCGATGACGGCGCCAAGCTCAAGGCCGATTTCCAGCTCGCAGGTGGCCCGTCAGTGCTGTTCGATGCTGTTGCAATCGTCGCGTCTGAAGATGGCGTCGAAGCGTTGATCGCTGAATCGGCAGCCGTGGCGTGGGTCCATGATGCGTTCGCGCATCTCAAGGTCATCGGCCATTCGGCAGAGGTCACCGATCTGCTCGATGTGGCAGGCGTCGAGGAAGACAAAGGCATTGTCGCGCTCGGCGGCAAAACGGCAGCAGAAGCCTTCCTGCAAACCGCTGGTGAAGGCCGCATCTGGGACCGCGAACCATTAGTGCGGACGGTTTACTAGTCCACATTTCGCTGCACGGCCTGCATCGAGCGGGCAGGAAATCGATGCGAACCATAGATTGCCTTGAACTGGAAGGTGCTGCTCGTCATGGATCTCTACGTTGGATGGGTTGCATCGGCCGCGACGATGATCGCAGCAATGATGACGGCGGCCAATCTTGGGTCGCGAGTGACTGGGTGGGGCTTTGTGGTGTTCACTATCGGCTCGTGCGCTTGGGCTGCTGTTGGGATATTGAGTGGTCAGCCCAGTCTCGCGATCACCAACGGCGTTCTGCTCGTTGTGAACATTTTCGGCGTGTGGCGTTGGCTCGGTAAACAGGCTGCCTATGAGGACGGAAGCGCCCATGCCTCGAAGCGCAGCTATCATGCATCGGTTCCGACTTTGGTTTCGGCAGGGACGATGTTGGGGACGCCAGTTACAGGTGAAGATGGAAGCACTTTTGGCACGATCGTCGATACCATGATGATGTGCGACGATCAGTCGCTTGCGTACGTCGTCACGACCGAGGGCGGTCTTGGCGGTGTCGGTGAAACACTCCGCGCCATTCCTCCAGCACATCTGACCATAGCCGCCGACGCGGTCACATGCGGTTTAACGCACAAACAATGGCAGGCGCTTCCTGCCATCATCGACGATCAATGGCCGACGGCTGCGCCGGAGCCGCCTGCGGCCTGACGACAAATGGACCAAAACGACCTCGCGATCTTTGTTTGTCGCAATTGTTATCGTCAGTGTCGTCATGGACACCTGCGCGGATAATATCGAGCTGCTCTAGTCAAGGTTGCCAAGGTTTCAACGGTAGCCTCCACCAGCACTGCCCGCGTCTAAAAATTTCGGTTTTTCGGACCCAATCCACTGTCAGGACAGTTAAGTCGCAGTGAAAACCGCCCTGCCCTATCATCCATCCCAAAGCGTTCTCGCAGCCTTCTGTGCGGCAGATCGCAAATGAGTGTCGGGGCAATAATCTTGTCATTTGCCGTAGTCATCGGCGTAATCAATGCATTGGGTGCGGTCGTATCTGCGACTCTCGGACTTTTTCAGACACTCAAAAGTCGTGCCAGCTTCGCATGTGCTCCCATGCATTGCCTGCCGTTTGATGAGCGATTGCCCTTTGTATCCATTCACGTGGCCGCCCACGATGAACCTCCAGCGTTGTTGATCGACACGTTGACTGCTCTGAATGCGCTGGATTATCCGGCTTTCGAAGTCATCATTATAGACAACAACACGCCGAACCGACGCACTTGGCAGCCGGTCGAGCGCCATGTCGCAAAACTGGGCAAGCGATTTCACTTTGTTCATAAGGATGACGTTGAAGGCGCAAAAGCGGGGGCCCTGAATATTGCGCTCGGGATGACCGACCAGCGCGCACGCTATGTCGCAATCGTCGATGCCGATTATCAAGTGAGTAGTGATTTCCTATTACTAGCAACTGCTGCCTGTGTAGGGATCGACTTTGTGCAATTCCCGCAATCCTATCGCCTCAGCGACGGCGCTGAGGCTGTTTGCGGCGAACTCAGCGATTATTTTTCGGTCTTCCCTTCCGCTGCAAATCGCAGCGATGCGTCATTGCTCACCGGCACGCTGAGCTTGATATCGATCAGCGCATTGCGACGAGTTGGTGGTTGGCCAACCAGTTCAATCACTGAAGATGCCGAACTTGGGGTGATGCTGTGGGATGCCGGGGCCCGTGGTCGCTTTATCAATCGCGTCGTTGGCACCGGGCTGCTTCCGCTCGATCTTGCTGGTTTACGGCAGCAACGCGGTCGCTGGGCTGCTGGCAACGTTCAGACGCTCATCCGTGCACTTGCATCGTCGAACATAGTATCGCGGCCTGGGGGATTGGCGGTTCTTGCCCAGTTAACCGCATGGACCGGATTTCTAGCGGCGCCGCTCGCAATCCTGTGCTTGATAGCTGGGTTCAGATTGTCAGGCTGGCAGGGCGATCGTCCTCTTGCGATGGCAGAAGCGATCGCTACGGCAACACTTGCCTTCAGCCTTGCGTCGATCGGCCTCCGCGCCATTGCGACCGGGAGGACGCCTTCGCTTGCCGTCACGATGTCGATGTTATGGACCAGCAGCTTCAGTTGGTTGCCCGCGCTGAGCGGCACCCGTCTCAAATTTCGCCGAACCCCCAAAGCTGTCATTGCGTCTTCGTTTGGCGGCATATCGATCGATATGGCTGCGTCGCTCGTTGCACTGCTGCTCGCCGCTATTTTCGCAGGTTTCGGGTCTTTAGTGACAACCATTGTGTTGATGGCCAGTGCGTCGGGGCTCGTCACAGGTCGGCTTGTAGACCGAACATTACGATCAACAGCTAAGGCTTATGCATGAAAAGTCTGGTCGCGATTCCCACGTTCAATCGTTCCCATCAGATCGGCCGCGCAATTAAGGCGGCTCTCGATCAATCGCAGGATGACGTGCTTGTTGCCGTCATCGACGATGGGTCGACCGATGCAACACAGGACGCTTGCGCAGCGTGGTTCGAACACCCTCGGTTTATCTACATTGCCTTGGGTGAGAACTTGGGAACTGCTGGTGCCAAAAACGTCGCGCTGGCTTTGCTCGATTTTGATGCCATCACCTTCCACGATTCCGACGACCTTCCGCACCGCGATAAGATCCTCCGACAGCAACGCGTCCTTGAGCGGCAAGATCTTTCCGCAGACCCCTGCCTTCCTTGGTCGCTTGCTGGAGGCGTGCAAATATCAGGAGGAGCAGCAACGATCGAGCTGGTCCTGACGGCCCACACTTTTCTGTCTGCTGATGGTAGCAGCGCTCGCATTGCGCGGACACTTTCGCTGGTCGATGACTTCTTTCCTAACTTGCAATTTGCCACTGGCCCGCTCGGCGATTGGGTGCTGGTTAACAGCGGCCTGTTTCGCCGCTCGCTGTTTTTGCGAATTGGCGGGTATGTCGATAGCGTCGAAGAAGACCGCGATCTGCGGAATCGCGCATTGATGCATGGGGCTAATATCTGGTTCATCGACGACCCTCTCCTCGTCAAATACGAACAGAGTGATAGTCTGACCGCGCACGCTGCGACGGGCTATCGCAGCGCGCAACGCGAAGCCGACCGCGCGAAGGTTTGGCACGCGATCCAAGAGTGGCGAACTGGCAGTTTCCCAGCGATCGTTGATATCGACCTGAAGGACGTCGGGCTGCGTTTCGTGTCGGCTCCGGATCGTTTGAAAATTGCCACCGATATCGCGATCAACCTATCCAGTCGCCAGTGGCTAACGCGTGACTGCGCCAAACTGGCATGACGACTCCGCTGATCATAATTGCGCCGCATCCTGACGATGAACTGCTCGGGGCTGGTGCCATTATGGCACGAGCCGTAGCCGACGACGCGCCCGTTGCAGTGATCATCCTGACAGATGGGGGAGCCTCCGACCCCACAATCGAGTCAAGCCTGCTCAGTAGCCGTCGCCGTGGCGAAGTTTGCGCAGGGTTGGAAGTGATGCTCGGCAATGTTCCACCGATTGTGTTCCTCGATCAGCTAGACGGAAAGGCCGATGCGCGCTCGCCCTTGATCGGACCGGGGTCGGACATCGCTGCTTTGCTTGCAGCGTTTCCCGACTCAGACGTTCTGGTCACCGATCCTGCGGACGGTCATCCCGATCACAAAGCGGCATTCGGACTTGCGTCGCGCTTTGCGGCGGCAGGATTGATACGCAGTCTTTCTGTGATGCCCGTAAGCCAGCGAATCGATGGCGCGTTCGATCCTATGCATTTCGAACCGCATCCGGTCGATGCTTTTGGACCAGAAAAGGCTGCTGCACTTGCATGTCACCAAAGCCAGATTGGCAGTGAAAGGGGATTTGCGCTATCGTCGGTCGTAATCGCTGATTTTTGCCAGACAGAGTACACAAGTCGAGTCCATGATCGAGCGCACGCCGCTAATGAGCCTGTTGCCGCCGACCATTTTGAAGGGATGTTTCGGAAATCTCCCGATCCTTGGGGATATGACACCGAAACTTATGAGGCTGACCGTTTCGCTCGCACAATAGCCGCGCTTGGCGGAAAACGGTTTGAGCACGCGCTTGAACTTGGGTGCGGCAACGGCGCACTGACGTCGCGCTTGGTCGACCACTGCGACGCAATTGTTGCGACGGACGTATCACACGCTGCGCTTGAAGTCGCTGCAACCCGCTTGGCTGGACACGCTTCCGTGATGTTAATTCAAGGGCAACTGCCCCAAGACGTGCCTCACGGCACATTTGATCTCATCGTCATGAGCGATATGCTTTATTATCTCGGGCTACTCGGCGTCGCCCGGCTCATGAGCAAGTTGCAAGATCGAGCGGCACCCAATTGCCAGATGGTCATTACCAATTATCTTGGCGAAACCGAGTGCGTGCTTTCAGGTGAGATGGCGGCTGAAATTGCGCTGGCCCATCTGCCGGGGTGGACCAAAATCATGGCCGAACGGACTGATCGTTTACGCATCGACGTGCTCGACCGCAAATGAAGACGTCCATCAATTGCGCGATCGCGATCCCGGCACGTAACGAAGCGACATTGCTTCCGCGCTGTCTTGCCGCGCTAGCGGCGCAAACGGTAGCGGTAGAAAACTTTATTACCGTAGTCGTCGCGAACAATTGCAGCGACAAGACCGCTGAAATTGCGCGAAATTTTAGTGGCCTCCGTAATCTGGAAATTGTTGAGGTCGCTTTTCCGACAGGAGCGGATCATGCAGGGTCAGCCCGGCGTGCTGCGACCGAAACGGCTGCGACCTATGCAGACATCATACTGACAACCGACGCTGACTGTGTGCCCGATCCGGATTGGGTCGAGGCGATGCTCGCCGCATTCGCGCTGGGGGTGGATGCCGTTGCGGGTGCAGTCAGCGGTGACTGGAATGAGTTACAGCATCAGCCCGCCCTGCCACTTGCGATCGGAAAGCTGGAATGGGACTATCTTTCGCTGCTCGCCGAAGCCGAGGCCATTTTCGACCCGCAACCGCACGATCCAATGCCACGCCATGCGCAATGTTGCGGGGCGAATATGGGGATTACGCGCAACATGCTTGCCGCGGTGGGCGGCGTTCCCGCCCTTCCGACCGGAGAGGATCGCGCGTTGATACACGCCGTCAAACGTAGAGCTGGGAAGGTTCGGCATGACCCGCGCCCTCATGTCGTCGCATCGGCGAGGACTGCCGGACGGGCATCAGGGGGTATGGCCGACGCTCTCGCATTCAGAATGTCGTCGGCATATCGGTGCGACGAACAATTCGAGCGAGCCGATGACCTAGTTGCGCGTTTGAAAAAACGACAGAATGCACGACTTGGGCACAGCGATGAGCGACCGGAAATTTGGACATCGCAAATATCAAAAAGATTGACCCCGCAACAGCTCGAACATGAAATCGGCAAGCTCCGCGTTTTTCTAGGGCAGAGTAATGGCTGATAGTGCAACACTCGAACCGCTGCTAACCGCGCTGCGAGAAGGCGACGAACCGCTTGATCGCGGAATGCGGGGGCCGGCGATAGAACTCGATCTGCTGCGCCAGGCTGGTCTCATCCGCGCTCCGTTGCCGATGATGAACGGTGGCCAGGGGTGGGGAACCTCACCAGATGGTGCGTTGCCTCTCTTGGGCTTATTGAAGGCGTTGGGAGGAGCAAGCCTGCCTGTTGCTCGTATATATGAGGGTCATGTCAACGCGGTTCGCTTGATCGTCGATCATGGTTCGCCTGACCAACGACGAAGAATGGCAGCACTGGTGAACGAAGGTGCTATAGCTGGTGTCTGGGGTGCTGACACCGAGATGCCCGTAAGGCTCGCCGCTTCGAAGCTGTCGGGCACAAAGGCGTTCGCCTCAGGCTTGGGTGATCTGGCATTTGCAGTGATTACCGCGCAAACCGATGCCGGACTTCAAATGGTAATTGCCGACGTGACCGAGCAGCGGCGATTTGACCACGTCAGCTGGGACGTAACAGGCATGAGGGGCAGTCGATCCGGGCGTTTTGATTGCGATGGCGTTTCTGCCCCGCGGAACGCGTTGCTCGGGCCACCCGATGCACTTTTCGCAGAACCGCAGTTTCATGGCGGCATCTGGCGCATCATTGCCTGCTATGCTGGGGCAATGGAAACGCTTGCGACAGAGTTGCACATAGCGGTTCAATTAAAGGGCGTGAGTAACGATCCGTTGGCTTCGCATCGGTTTGGGCAAGCCATTGTCGAATCCCGTACGGTCAACGCCCTCGCGCATCAGGCATGTGTCGCTGCCGAAAGCGTTACGGGGTCACAAGCTGCGGTTGCCGATATCCTGTTCGCACGAGAAGCAGTGGAACAGGCCGCGATCAGGCAATTTGAGATTGTCGAGCGCATGGCAGGCACATCGTTGCATCAAACCGAATCTCGGATGGGGCGTATCATCCGCAACTTGCGGTTTTACCTTCGCCAAGCCCAGCTGGATGGAAAACTGGCTTTGGCAACATCGATCTGGCGCGCCGAGAACCAGTGCTGATAGATATGCAAAAGGGCTGGGTTTTCACCCAACCCTTTTCCTTTAACTCTCGACCAAATTTATGACTTCTTCGCGGGGCGCCCAGCACGCCGCTTCGGTGCAGCACTGGCTTCTGTATCTTCGGCGTCGTCACCGTCCTCATCGCCGGCTTCGGACAACGCTTCACCCAGCGCTTTCAGCTTGTCCGACTGCTTGTCGCTTTTTTCGGCAATCTTGGTAGTCGCTTGGCCCAAGCGGTGGACAAGCCCAAGAACGCGCTCGCTGTCGGGTTCCGACTTTTCGAGCTGCTTGCGCAGAGCCGCTAGATCGCGTGCGATGCCCTTTGCACCGGGGATGTCGACGTCGGCCAGCGCAGTTTCCCAATCTTCAATTAGATCGGCACCTTTTGATGGCTTGAGTTCGTCCAAGCCCTTGTTGACGGCATTCATCGTGGCGGCGAATTTAACGGCCATAATTACGCTCCTGATACTAACGATCGCAAAATTGCGACCTTCTCAAAAGCGATGCTGACGCCACAAAGTTCCTGACGATTATTTCGGCCACAAGCAATATTTCGTCTTCCCAATGCCAAAGTAAAATCGGCCGTGAGGGATCAATTTGCTCGCCGTACCGTTGGGCTTGTGCGTCTGCAAAGGACAATTTTCATGAAAGACCAATCTCCCAATCGACACGATGACGCGCCTCTCACAACTTCGAAAGACGATGACGCTTTGGCTAAGCTGGGGAATCGCATTCCTGAGCCACACGGCGAGGCGCTCAGCGGGACAACTGTCACGATCAATCGACCGCGTGCGCAACTGTTCGCCTTCTGGCGCGACTTTTCCAACCTTCCGGCCTTTATGGACAATGTCGAGCGCATCGACGTGAGTGATGCACACAACTCGCATTGGGTGGTTCGGGCGCCGGGCGGCAAGACTGTCGAGTGGGACGCGCGGGTAACCGACGAACAAGATGGCTCATTTGTCGCTTGGACATCGCTTGAGGGTGCAGACGTGCCAAACAGCGGACGGGTGGATTTTCGCGATGCCACCGGCGGACGTGGCACCGCAGTCACGGCAACGATCATCTATGACCCACCCCTCGGGGTCGTGGGAAAGATTGTCGCCAAAATGTTCCAGCGCGAACCAGCGATCCAGGCGCGCCGTGATCTGCGGCGTTTCAAGCAGCTGATGGAAACCGGCGAGATCGCAACTGCTTCGTTTACGCGCGCACAAGCCGCTGAAGAAAGGGAATAAAAGATGCGCGCTCTTGCCTGGCACGGAAAACACGATGTGCGCGTCGATACCGTCGATGATCCTGAGATCGTCAATCCACGTGATGCGATTATCAAGATTACATCGACCGCGATCTGCGGATCGGACCTGCATCTATATGATGGCTACATCCCAACCATGCAACCAGGCGATATTCTGGGCCATGAGAATATGGGTGAAGTGGTTGAAGTTGGCCCAAAAAGCACATTGAAAAAGGGTGATCGTGTCGTCGTTCCATTCACGATTGCGTGTGGCTCGTGCTTCCATTGCGGCAAACAGCAATATTCAGCGTGCGACAACGGCAACCCTGCCGATAATCAGGACATCGGCGAAACCTTATATGGCCAGCCGATGGCGGGGCTTTTCGGCTATAGTCATTTGACTGGCGGATATGCAGGCGGTCAGGCGGAATATCTGCGCGTCCCGTTTTCCGATTTCGGGCCAATCGTGATTCCCGACGGGATCCCTGATGATGACGTCCTGTTCCTTTCGGATGTTCTGCCGACCGGGTGGATGGCCGCCGAAAATGCGCAGATAGAGCCAGGCGATACGGTCGCGGTGCTGGGCTGTGGTCCAGTCGGCCTGTTTGCAGTGCAATCGGCATTTCTGATGGGTGCCGAGCGCGTGATTGCGGTCGATCACTTTCCGCACCGGCTCGAACTTGCCAAGAAATTCGGTGCTGAAACTATCAACTACGAACACACCAAGGTGCATGACGCGTTGATCGAGATGACGGGGGGCATAGGCCCCGACGCCGTGATCGACTGCGTTGGCCTCGAAGCGCACGGTTTTTTTCTCGACAACGTCGTCGATCAAATCAAGAAATCGCTCTATCTCGGCACCGATCGCACCCATTCGATCCGTCAAGCAATCGTCGCCTGCCGCAAGGGCGGACGCGTTTCAATGCCTGCGGTGTATGGGGGGATTGTCGACAAATTTCCGTTGGGCGCGTTTATGGAAAAGGGGCTGACGCTAAAAACGGGGCAGACAAACGTCCAACGCTATCTGCCCGCGCTGCTAGCAGCGATAATGGACGGAAAAATCGATACCACCTTTCTGATCAGCCACCGGATGAGCCTCGAGGACGCCCCCAAAGGCTATAAACTGTTCCATGACAATCAGAACGAGACGACCAAGATCGTTCTGAAGCCGGATATAGCCAAGATGGCGGAGCCTTCGTCGTGACAGGTCAAAAGTTCGCCGTCATAACCGGCGCATCAACCGGCATTGGCTTTGAGTTGGCAAGTGTTGCGGCCACAGAGGGCTATGACCTCCTTGTCGTTGCCAATGAGGCTTTAATACACGATGCCGCTGCCGATTTTTGTCGGCAAGGCGGTGATGTCAGTGCTATTCAAGCGGATTTATCGACGGTTGAGGGCGTAGATGCGTTGCTTGATGCGACTGCCGGAAGACCGATTGACGTTTTATGTGCAAACGCTGGCGCCGGGCATGGAAATTCGTTTCTAGATCAGAGCTTTGCCCAGATCCGCATGACGATTGATACCAACGTCACCGGCACGCTGTATTTATTGCACAGGGTGATGGCCGACATGGTCGAACGCGCCGATGGCAAGATTCTGGTGACGGGGTCGATCGCCGGTTATGTGCCAGGGGCGTTCAACGCGGTTTATAATGCTAGTAAGGCGTTTATAGATAATTTCACTGATGCCGTGCGCAACGAGTTGCACGACACGCAAGGGGTGACGCTGACCACGCTGATGCCGGGCGCTACCGAGACCGAGTTTTTCGCCCGGGCCGATATGCTGGAGACGGCGGTTGGCAAAGCTAAAAAGGGCGATCCAGCCAAAGTCGCTCGCGAAGGCTGGGATGGGATGATCGCCGGTAACGCCACCGTGGTACCCGGGTTGATCAACAAACTCATTGTCGCGACCTCGGGTTTGGTGCCTTCGCCGATTACGGCAGCAATGCACCGCAAGATGGCAGAGCCCGACGAGGCCGATTGATTATTGGTTGGCGTCGCGACTGCTCTCCAAATGCGAAGTTGCAAAGCCCAGCTTTCATCCGATCCGCGCCTGCTTGACGTGAAATTCCAGCTTGCGGGCGACGCAAACGATGTGCGAGATCGATGGCGGAGCCCTCGGCCTGTCGTCCGCCCCGACTAAGTTAGATTGACGCTGAGCCGCTTTTTCGACGTGCTTGCGCGCAAACAGGACAGTGGCAACGGCATTATCGGTTATTGAATTTCCGTCGACCTCTCCGCCGCCGCTAGCACAGTATTTCCCGATACAACGAGACATAGGCGTCAGCCATTCGAGCAATCGAGAAGCGTTCGGCAACGTGGCTACGGATGGCAGCTCGGTCGAGGTCACCTGTACGGTCGATTGCAGCGAGCGCTTCTGCCGGCGTATTTACTAGGAAGCCGGTGACGCCGTGTTCGATCAATTCGGCCATTGAGCCTCTCCGCGTGGCGATAACTGGCGTGCCGCACGCCATCGCTTCGATCACCGACAGGCCGAACGGCTCGTCGAAGTTGATGAGATGCAGCAGGGCCCGGGCACGACCAAGCGCGCACACCCGGGCTTCGCCGCCGACCACTCCGTGATAGCGGATCGTGACGCCATCAACGGCAGGAGCGACATCTCGCGCGTAATAGCCTTCGTCCTGAACAATACCGTACAGATCAAGAGCGGATCTGGATGCACGCGCAACGGCAATAGCTTCCTTGGCGCCCTTGTCAGGGTGAATGCGCCCAAAAAACAAGAGGTCGTCGCTGCCTTTTGCATCGAATGTGAAGTCGTTGAGCTGGACACCGTGGTGGATGGTGGCTGCATAGCGAAGAGCAGGGCGCCGGTCAGCTTCGCTTATCGCCACATAGTGCACGCGCGTCTGATATGGCAAATACATCGGCAAGATGCGGTCCGACGAAAAACCGTGAATCGTGGTGATGATCGGCGTGCCGACCAACCCCGAAAAGGCATGCGCCGGAAAATCCGCCTGATTGTGGATCAAGTCAAAGCTGGCCGCTTGTTCAAAGACGTGGGCAAGATGTCGGAACTCCCAGACTTTTGCGTCGATCGTCGGATCGTCCGAATATGGTGCAGGTACGACGCCATCGAGTTTTGCCGACGTGATGCTGTCGAGCGTCGCGAACAGCGTGACGTCAATGCCGCGCGCGACCAGTGCCTCAGTTAGCAGACTGGTCACCAGCTCCCACGGCCCATAGGCGCGCGGCGGCGTGCGCCACGCGATTGGGGCGAGCATCGCAACTTTCATTTCAGAACCAAACCTTCGTCGGCGTAGAGCATCCCCGGCACGGGATCCCCGCCGAGCGTGGAGAGTAGAGGGGTGCCCTGCCACGGGCAAGTGACGTTATTCGACGTGAGGTTAAGCAAAATGGTCAGCCGTTGGTTTTCGTAGATGCGCTCGTAAGCGAGAACGCCGGGCGGCATATCGACAAGCTTGATGCTGCCGACCGACAGCGCGAGATAAGACCGGCGCAATGCCAGAAGCCTGCGGTTGAGAGACAGCAGCGAGTTTGCATCGGACCCTTGCGAAGCGACATTGCGTGTCGGCCAGTCGCCGTTGAGCGGCAACCAAGGCTCACAGGTCGAAAAGCCCGCATTGACCGATGAATCCCATGGCATCGGCGTGCGCGATCGATCGCGGCCAATGTCGAGTGTCGGTTGGCGGAAATGTTGCGGATCACGAATGCGATCGAGCGGGATGTCCACTTTGCCGATGCCGAGCTCGTCGCCCTGATAGAGCGTCGGCGTCCCGCGCAGTGTTAGCAGCAACATGGCCGCCACGCGCGCCTGCGCCTCTCCAATCCGCGCGGCAATGCGTGGTGCGTCGTGGCTTCCGATTACCCAATTCGGCCAGCCGAAATGCGGCAGCGACGTCTCATAATCAGCGATCACCCCTGCAAGAGTTTCGGCATTCCAATCGTTCTCAATCAGCTGAAAGTTGAAGGGTAAGTTGACTTCGGGTCGCTCATCCGTGCCATACCAGCGGGCGTGCTGTTCGTTGGGGAGGAAGATTTCTCCGATCAAGACGCGGTCGCCATAACTGTCGGCAAGGGCCCGCATCTCGGCGGCGATCGCATGAGCCTCGGGCTGGTCGGTCGAATAAAGCTGGATGACCCGGTCGCGCTCCGTTTGGGCGGGCGTCCAGTTGGGATTGAGCGGGTTGTCGGGCAGCCCGTCGGCTTTGACAATATGCCATAGCACGTCGATACGAAACCCATCGACACCGCGATCCAACCAGAACCGAAGCACATCCATCATCGCTTTGCGCAAGTCTGGGTTGCGCCAGTTTAGGTCGGGCTGTTCCTTTAGAAATGCGTGCAGGTAATATTGACCGGTAACGTCGTCCCACGTCCATGCCGACCCGCCGAAGTCGCTTATCCAATTGTTGGGCGGACCACCACCTTGTGCGGCGTCCCGCCAGATATACCATTCGCGTTTGGGGTCGTCGCGTGAAGACCGGCTCGCCTCGAACCATGCGTGACGGTCAGAGCTGTGATTGGGTACGAAATCGAGAATGAGTTTCAGGCCCCGCGCATGCACCGCTGCGAGAAGCTGGTCGAACGCTTCGAGGTTTCCAAACACCGGTTCTATGTCACAGTAATTGGCGACGTCGTATCCGAAGTCCGCCATCGGTGAAGGAAAGATCGGCGACAGCCAGATCGCATCAACGCCAAGTGTGACAATGTAATCGATTCGAGTAACAATTCCGGCAAGGTCCCCCACCCCGTCGCCATCGCTGTCCTGAAACGAGCGAGGATAAATCTGGTAGATGACGCCGCTCTCCCACCAGCGACGCGCGAATTCGGAAGGGGCGCCTTCAAGATTGTTTGGCATAATGCACTCGGTCTCTGATCAATGGCTGCTTGCACATCCTTACTGTCATCGTGTGTCCAAGATAGCTCATCTAGGTTTGTCGGTGGGCAGTTTCCGGCATCTTGATGAGGATCGGCAGAACGCAGCATGCGACGATTGCGATCATCGCACCGGGCACGGGTGCCCAACCAGTACGTTCGAGCAAAATCTGCGCCAGATAGGGAGTGAGTCCGCCGAATATCGCGGTCGCCATCGTCACGCCGAACGCGAGCCCTGTCAGCCGAGCCTCTCCCGGGAATTGCTCTGCCGTCGCCGATGCGGCCACCGCGCTGACGCCGCCTGCCAGCGTAGCGAGAACGAGCGATGCGGCAAAGGCACCGCTGCCCGAAACTCCCGCCATCAGCGAAAACATCGTGATCGGCAGCGCCGCGCTGGCAATGGCCAGCCCGACAAGGATCGGCTTGCGGCCATACCGATCCGAAAGCATGCCGAAGACCGGCGTAACCGCGATCACGGCAATAGCGGCAATTGTTGCCAGCCATAGCGAACTGGCTTCAGTGCCGCCAGTGGAGGTCAGGAAAACCGGCACATAGGTGATGCCGACATAATAAGTAATCGACCCCAGAGCCGAAATCGCAAAGCCGCGCGCGATGCTGTGGCGATGGTTGGCAAGGCTGTATGCAATCGGATTGGCAGGGACGCTGCCTGCTTCACGCTGGCGGAGGAATTCGGGCGATTCATGCATGCTGGCGCGCAGCAGCAATACCGCTCCAGCAAGCCCAGCCCCGACAAAGAACGGGATGCGCCAGCCCCAGGCCACGAGATCTGCATCCGACATTGACGCGACAGTCAATGCCGAAATAGCTGCCGCAAGCAACGCGCCCACCTCGCTCGCGGCGGCGGCCAGCGACGTGACCAACCCGCGACGATGCGCCGGTGCACCTTCGAGCAGATAAGCGCCGACGCCTGTATATTCGCCCCCCACGGAAAACCCCATCGCGCAACGGACCAGCAGCAGCAATAGCCCGGCAGCGGGTCCGATCTGGGCAAAGGTAGGAAGGAAAGCGGTTGCCAGCATGGCCGCGCTCATGATCGCCATCGAAAGCAACATCGTAAGCCGCCGGCCGTAGCGATCTCCGATGTATCCGAACGCCAAAGCGCCGATCGGCCGCATGAAATAGGCGACCGCGAAGCCACCGAGCGTCGTCAAGACTGAAGCCGCGCCGCCGCCAAAGAACACTCGCGACAACAATGTCGCCAGATAGAGATAGAGGGTGAAATCATACCATTCGACGATCGTCGAAAACGCGGCGATGGCGATCGATTTTCGAGGCAATATCGCCCGTTCGACAGCGTCCTGGCTCACCGGCGCGGAACCAAAATGATTGATCGCATGTTGACGCGTGATCCCCAGCAAAAGGATCGACATCATGGCACTTAAGGCAATAGCCCTCAACTGCAGTCTTCGGCCATCGAGTGGGGAAAACTCGTCAACCGACGCCATGATCGATTTGATCGCCAAAAGGCTTTCGGAACATGGCGTCGAATGCACCGATACCATCCGTATCGCCGATCACAACGTCAAACCCGGGTTCAGTTCCGATGAGGGTGAAGGCGACGATTGGCCCGAACTCCGCCGCCGCATTCTCGATCACGATATCCTTATTTTCGGAACGCCGATCTGGCTCGGCCAGTTGTCGAGCCTCGCCAAACGTGTGCTTGAACGGATGGATGCGTTCCTGAGCGAAACCGACGATCAGGGGCGGATGCCAAGTTTTTCGAAGGTCGCGGTTCTGGCGGTGGTGGGCAATGAGGACGGAGCGCATTCGGTCTGCGCCGATGTCTATCAGGGACTCAACGATATGGGCTGGACGATCCCCGCCTCGGCGGTATCGTACTGGACGGGCGAGGCAATGCAGAAAACCAACTTCAACGAATTGTCGGAAATGCCAGAGAAAGTCGATCAATCAGCTGCGATGGTCGCATCGAATGCGGCGCATCTTGCTAAATTGTTGCAAAGCATGCCTTATCCGGGAATTGAGGCTTGAGCGCCCCGGCTGTCACTACAACTCCTGAGGTATTGGCCATGACGACGCTTGCACCAGTCCTTCAGAACGATTTCGCGACAGCGGTGATTGCCGGACTTTCGGGCGCGCGCAAAACAATCCCGGCGCGCTATTTTTACGATGTACGCGGGTCGCAGTTGTTCGACGAGATCACCAGATTGCCCGAATATTATCCGACACGGACCGAAACCGCATTGCTGCGCGATCATGCCGATGATCTGGGAAGGTTGTGCGGCGGGAAGCGGCCGGTGGTCGAGTTCGGCGCGGGATCAGCGACTAAGACGCCGCTTTTGCTCGACGCGACCGGTGCCGAAATCTATGTGCCGATCGACATTTCGGGAGAGTATCTCGAAGCCGCAATGGCGGATCTAGCAGCCGCCAGGCCGGGTCTGCGGATCAAGGCCGTCGCCGCCGATTTTACCCGACCGATCGAACTCCCGCCGCTCGAAGGGCCGCTCACAGGGTTTTTTCCCGGCTCGACGATCGGTAACAATAATCCCGCCGCTGCGGTCGATCTTCTGCGCTCGTTCCGCGAAACGCTCGGCAATGGTGCGAGCCTTGTCATCGGGATCGACACGCGAAAAAATGCCCGGCTGCTCGAAACCGCATATGACGATTCTTCGGGTGTCACAGCGGCGTTCAACCTCAATCTGCTCCACCGGATCAATCGCGAGCTCGATGGCAACATCCCAGTGGACTTATTCGAACATCGAGCGGTATGGGATGACGGACGCGGGAGGATCGAAATGCAGCTTGCAGCGATGCGCGATCTGGAATTTCGCGTAGCCGGAAGCCACTTTTCGATGCAGTCTGGTGAGACCATCCACACCGAAAACAGCTATAAATACACGCTTGAAGAGGCGCGGTTGCTGGCGCGTGCATCGGGATGGGAACCAGCGGCGTTCTGGACCGATGCGGATGGTCTTTTTGGTCTTCACGTGTGGTTTGCCGCACCGGATCAACTTCAGCCGTGAATGTCGCAGCCCATCTGCGCGACGATCCAGCTGAGATGATTTCAGAGCGCTTCCGCGACGTCCGCGACGCTACGGTGGCTTTGACCATGAGTCTTTCGGCTGAGGATTGTCAGGTACAGTCAATGCCCGATGCTAGCCCTGCCAAATGGCATCTTGCCCATGGCAGCTGGTTTTTCGAAACCTTCCTCCTGACTCCGCTGCTGCCGGACTATCAACCTTTCGATCAGGCTTTCGCTATCCTCTTCAACTCAGATTATGTCGGGGTGGGCGAGCGATTTTCGCGTCCGCATCGCGGGTTGCTGACGCGGCCGTCGCTCGAAGAGGTCTACGATTACCGCCGCCATGTCGATGCTGCGATGCTTCGCCTGTTGGACACGATTCCGGCGGTGAAATGGCGCGATCTTGTTGAGCTTGGTCTCAATCATGAGCAGCAGCATCAGGAATTGATTTTGATGGACGTGCAGCATGCGCTGTCGCTGAACCCGCTCCAGCCGGCATATCGTCAGCAACCGGCAGATCCGTTATTGGCTGCCGCTCCGCCAACATGGACCGAAATCCCGGGCGGCCTTTACGAAATCGGCCATAATGCAAGCGGGTTTGCATTCGACAACGAAGGACCGCGACACCGCGTCTGGCTCGAACCCTATGCCTGTGCCGATCGGCTTGTGACGATGGGCGACTATCTCGCATTCATCGAAGCAGGTGGATATGGGTCGCCTGAACTCTGGCTTTCGGACGGCTGGGCGACAGTGGAGGCTGAGGGCTGGATCGCGCCGCTATACTGGGTGCGTGAAGACGGGAAGTGGACGCGCTTTTCACTCGAAGGCAGGGTGCCAATCGATCCCGAAGAGCCACTGGTCCATGTCAGCTACTATGAGGCCGATGCCTATGCGCGCTGGGCCGGTCACCGCCTCCCGACCGAAGCCGAATGGGAGGTCGCGGCCACATTGGGCGGGTTTCAGCAGATCGCGGATTGCGCGTGGCAATGGACTGCATCGCCCTACACTGCTTATCCCGGCTTCCAACCGGCCACGGGCGCAGTGGGCGAGTATAACGGCAAGTTCATGGTCAATCAGTTCGTGCTCCGCGGCGGGTCGCTGGCGACACCGCAGGGTCATACGCGGCTGACGTATCGCAACTTCTTTCCACCTGCCGCGCGCTGGGCATTCAGCGGGATCAGACTCGCGCGCGCTTAAGGGGCAAGCGCGAAATCGACACAGGCCTCGCATTGCAGCCGCAGCGGATCGATCAAGGCGATAGCCGATATTTCGGACGTAACGACCAGCGGCAGTTCGGTGCAGGCAGCCACGACCGCCTCGCAACCTGCGTCAGCGTGGCCTGCGATCAGATCGCCGAAGTAAGGCGCAAAGTCGGGATCGACCTCACCGTGAGCCAAACGACGCTGGACCGCTTCGATATGAGCGCGGTCTGCTTCTTTCGGGACGACCACCTCGATTCCAGCCGCACGCAGCGGCCCGGCATAATAATCCTGCTCCATTGTGAAGCGCGTTCCTAGCAGGAGGACGCGTTGCACTCCGTCTGCCATCAATTGCCTCCGGACGAGGTCGATGGCGTGGAACATGGGGGGAGCGTCAAGAAGCTCGCAGCGAATTTCGTCGTAGAATTTGTGGAGTGTGTTGTTGGCGATCATCCAGCAATCGGGGGCGAACGACAACAGCTTCCGAAGCTCTTTGAGCAGCAACCTGTCGGCCTGCCCCCAATCGCCGAGCATCTCGCCATAATCCACGCTATAAAGAACGATGCGCGCAGAGTGATCGCGGGTAAGGCGACGCTGCACCGCTTCGTTAAGCATCCGGTAAGCCGAGATCGTTGAGGGCCAACTCGTTCCGCCAAGAATTCCGATGAGCCGCATCACTTTTCCCTACAGCAGTCCGCATACAGCACTATAATGAGCCGCACGCATAGGCGCTACTCATGTATCCCGAGGGCGTCGTGCACTCTGGTCGATCGCGTGCTTCTCTGCCCGCGCTGTGGACGCTAGACTAAAGTGGTATTGGAACTGCTTTGCAGGTGTCCGTTGGACGTCGCGGTCAAGCGTGTTGTGGACTTGCAACGTTATCCGCCATAAGCTGGCGCAGCCTCTGTTCAACTTCATGCATCTCATATGGCTTGGTCACGACCCGCGTTCCGACGAGATTTTCGGGTAGTAGATCGCCTTCATCGTAACCGGTGCTGAATGCGAACGGGATGCCGCGTTTCTTTAGGATCGCCGCAACCTCCCAAGACATCTCGCCATCCAGATTGACGTCAAGCAATGCTACGTCAATTTCTGCCGTCTCGGCCAATAACAAAGCACTCTTGAGCCTTGTTGCTGGCCCGACGACTTCCCAGCCTAGCTCCTCGCACATGGCTTCGACTGTCAATACCAGCAGAAACGAGTCTTCTACCACCAAGATTCGCGGTCGTTGCGGGATAGCCGCCACGACCAAATCGATTTTCGGCATGTCCACGCTCGTCTCGATCCGCTTGGCCGTCAGTACCACAAGCGATGAGGCGGGCAGGATGATGTCGCAGATCACGCCTGAACGTTCGTATCGGATTGCCGCATGGCCGTCGGTTTCAAGCGCCAATGCTCGCTCGATCAGGTTGGAACCGAACCCGCGCCGCGTCGGCGGTTCGACCGCAGGGCCGCCCGATTCAGTCCACGAAAGACCCATCCCGCCGTCATCACGAATGTGCCAATCGACCGCAACGCTTCCGCCCGGTTTTGAAAAAGCCCCGAATTTTGCGGCATTTGTGGCGAGTTCATGCAAAGCGAGCGACAATGCCAATGCCGATTTCGGGGTCAAAACGGCATCAACGCCAGTCAGTGCGATGCTTCCGAGCGCCTGACTATACGGCTCGAGTTCCTCGCGGAGCAGGCCATCGATCGAAACGCCTTCCCACCGGCTCTGTGTCAACAAGCTGTGTGCTTTTGCCATTGAACGAATTCGGTTGTCGAGGCCTTCGACGAAAAGAGTGAGTGATTCCGCACTTCGGCTCGACTGCTTCACCAATGCCTGAATATTGGCCAGCGTGTTCTTCACGCGGTGATCGAGTTCCGCCATCAGCAATCTGTCACGGTCATGCGCCTTCGCGCGTTCGCGCGATGCCGCTTCAATCCGGCGCAGAACCACTTGCAACAGAGACACGCGGAGATCGAATGCCGAATCGATTTCCGCCGGTGTCCATGGCAGAGCGCGGTTGCGCACCGTGTGCTTCCATACCTCGAATGATTTTCGCGGTGAAAGCCGGTCGCCATCGGGGCCTGTCGTCATTGGCTTGGCAGGGTCGCCCGCCCAGAGCGCGGTTTCGACAAGCTCGGGCCGAAACCACAGGATGAAGTCGGATGGATCGCGCGAGACCGCGATGACCAGCAAGCCTGATGCGACGGCGGTGAACTCTTTTGCCGGCGCGTAAATCTCGCTGAGCCT
>JANOQL010000188.1:0-1720 GCA_031414835.1 Sphingomonadales bacterium
ACGCCCGCAATCCGCGCGTTGCGCTGGGGGTATGAGGCCGGAGTCGAACGAAACACCCGAAGCCAGGGCGACACGAGCGACAACGCCGTCACGCCACGCTGGCCTTGCACGATTGCTCGATCTGGCGGCGCCGGTTTTCGACGTGACCAAACGTGTGGCGCTCGGCGTCTATGCCGATGGGTTCCTCCACGCTGGCAATCTTGCCTATCTGACACTGATCACGCTGTTTCCGTTTTTCATCGTGCTGGCCGCAGTGGCGCAGGCATTGGGACAGCCTGACGATGCAGCGCGCGCGGTGCAGTCGATGCTCGTGACCTTGCCCGAAGCCGTCCGCGATCTGATTGCCGCAGCGACACGCGAGGTGCTGTCGGCGCGGACAGGATCGTTGTTGTGGTTCGGCGCTGCGGTCGGGTTGTGGACGGTGACGAGCTTCATCGAAACGATTCGCGACATTTTGCGGCGCGCCTATGGTGCCAGTTACGGGCGGCCGTTCTGGCAGTATCGGCTTGGCTCGATCGCCGTCACCGTGATGGCGATCGTCCTGATCATGGCCGCATTTTCGGCGCAGGTCTTTCTGACGGCAGTTGAGGAATTCATCGTCCGGTTCGTGCCCGCAGCGGCCAATCTGGTCGATGCGGGGACGCAATGGATCGTCGTCAATCTGGCGCTGTTTATCGGATTGTTCGCAGTCTATTGGGCGCTTGCCCCGGCGCGATACCGCGCGCGACGCTATCCCAAATGGCCCGGCGCACTGTTCGTAACGTTCTGGTGGTGGGGCGCGCTGACGCTGCTGCCCAAGGCGATAGCTGCGTTCGGTGGTTACGCGCTGACCTATGGCAGTCTGGCAGGCGTGATGGTGGCGCTGCTGTTCTTCTGGATCGTCGGGTTCGGGCTTGTCATCGGCGCGCACATCAACGCGGCTCTGGCCAATCCGGCGACAGACGCGCTAGAGGCGACGGCGTAACAGGGTTCCAAGGACGGGCAGATGACAGGATTGATGGCAGGAAAACGCGGGCTGATCATGGGGCTGGCGAATGAGCGCAGCCTGGCCTGGGGCATCGCGAAGAAGCTGGCGAGCGAGGGGGCGGAACTGGCGTTTTCGTATCAGGGTGAGGCGCTGGAAAAGCGCGTCCGTCCCTTGGCTTCAGAACTGGGCAGCGATTTCCTGATCGATTGCGATGTGTCCGATATGGCGGCGCTTGATGCTGCGTTTGCGACGCTCGCGGGCAAATGGCCGCAGATCGATTTCATCGTCCACGCCATCGGTTACACCAACAAGGAAGCGTTGCGCGGCAAATATATGGATGTCGGACTCGACGATTTCCTGATGACGATGAATATCAGCGTGTTCAGCTTTACTGCTGTTGCCAAGCGCGCCGCGGCGATGATAGCGGCTGGTGGATCGATGCTGACGCTCAGCTATTACGGCGCCGAAAAAGTCATCCCGCATTACAACGTAATGGGCGTGGCGAAGGCGGCACTTGAAGCCAGCGTCAAATATCTCGCCAACGATCTTGGCCCCGATGGTATTCGCGTCAACGCGATTTCGGCAGGCCCGATCAAGACGCTCGCGGCAAGCGGCATCGGCGATTTCCGCTATATCCTCAAATGGAACGAATTTAACGCCCCACTCCGCCGCAATGTGACGATCGACGATGTCGGCGGGGCCGCGCTGTATCTGCTCAGCGATCTCGCCTCGGGCGTGACCGGCGAAACCCAC
>JANOQL010000189.1:0-1738 GCA_031414835.1 Sphingomonadales bacterium
CAAGTGGAATTTCGCCCTTGAAGGGGATGCCGAGCGAAAATTCAGGGTAACTCGTCGGCACGCCCGCAGCTGCGAATTGCGCCGCAGTGGTGAGCGATAGCGCCGCTTCATCGACCGATTTGGTGCGGCGATCATATTGGAGACCCGCTTTGACCCTGCCTTCGCCGCCAAACAAGCCAAGGCTTTTCGACAGCACGACCCTCCCTGTGTAAGCGTCGGTCGTATCGACAGCATCGAGAATGCGTAGCGACGTCAGTGGCTTGGCAAAGTTGTCGATCGCACGAACTTGCGGACCTGCTGCGAACCGGGTCGGGCTGACCAGCTGAACTGTCTGGAACAACGTGACGCGGCTGAGATTCTTATCGGTGAAATCATATCCCACGGTGGGTCTCAAGTTTCGCGTGCCAGGGCTATCGAACCGCGCTTCACCAACTACCGATCGGTCATCGCGTGAACGCGTGTAGTTCCCGATCCAGTCGAATGCCCATCCGTCGCCGAAATTGTGGTTGCCCGCGATCGTATTGGTGAAGATCGATTGTTCGAACGATCGCAATGTTGCACGCTGGTTGATGTCGATGCCGTAGACGGTGCCCGTCAACGCTGAATTCCCGGTGCAAATGTCGGCATAGCCGCTCGTCGTTGGCGTCGAACTTGGCGGGCCGACACACGCAGCTGTGTTCGTCGCAACAAGATCGCCCTGCCGGTCATCGAGATCGAAAATATAATTGTCACGCGCTTCATCATCGGTGAATGTCGTGAACAATGAGCGGATCAAGATGCTGTTGTCGCTGTCGGGCTTCCAATCGATCCGCCCCGAATAGGATTGGTTCTTCCGCGTCAGGCGATAGAGTTTGTTTTCGGTTTCGCGCGCCCAGATACGCGTTTCAAAGCCGGGCCTGCGATCCTGCACCACACCGCCATCGCGCGCGCCTTCCCAATCGATTTCGAAATTGTCGGTGATCATGTCCCGCTGGTAATAGCTAGCCGAAAACAGCAGCCCGATGTCGCCGATGCCGGTTTCGAACACATCCGAAACCACCAGCGATCCTTCATACTCCTGGCGGTTGCCCAGCTGGACAATACCGCCGCCCAGTTTGGCAGCGAGCTTGAACCCCTTATAATCGAAGGGCGAGCGCGTGATGATGTTAACGTTGCCCGAAATCGTCTCGCCAGTCATGTCGGGCGTAACGGCTTTTGCGACGATAATTTGCGAAGCAAGCGCCGACGGAATGCTGTCATAGCGCGTATCGCGACCTTCGGGGCTGACGACAGTGATCCCGTCGATCGATAGCGTTGTCCACGTCTTGGGTGCGCCGCGAAGATTGATGTAGCGCGCCTGCCCCTGATCGCGCTCTACACTCACGCCGGGAAGCCGCGACGCTGCCTGCGCAATGTTCTGATCGGGCAGCCGCCCCACAGCATCGGCAGCAGCAACAGTCACCAGCGAATCCGAGTTGCGCTGGATTTCGAGCGCTGCCGCTTCGGATTCGGCAATAGGCCGGGATCCAGTTACAACAATTTCGCCATCTTCTGCGTCTGCCGGTTGCTGGGCTACCGCGCCCGAGCTTAAAAAGATTGCTGCCGACGCCATCAAACTCGCAATGACCCGCACCTGCGTAACCCGCCGCTTCATATTTGCCCCCGCTTTTGTAACTTGAGTCGCCGGATCGGCGATGCTGGGCGGTTAATTGCGACTCATGACGGTGGCGCGACACTTCCGCGACACTTCGGTTACAAG
>JANOQL010000190.1:0-5508 GCA_031414835.1 Sphingomonadales bacterium
CCAAGTATGGCCGATGCGCCATAGCCGATCAGCGGCACAGGATATGCGCCGATCAGCGATGCCATCGTAAAACCAGCGAACGTGGCTGCCATGGGAAAAAGTCTTGCGTTGCCGATGACGGGAATGAAGAGTGCTGCAAACAACGCAACAGCAAGCGCGACTGCCCCTACCGGCATTGCGCGCCAGGCATCGGGCAGGACATTCTCGACAAAGCGAACCGCATTCAGGACATCGGGCTGCGCAAAGCTTGCCCACACCGCAGAACCCGCGAGTATCACGAGCACTGCATTGGCCAATGATCGGTGTACCAGCAGCAGCGCGCCAACGCCTGCCATCAGAGCGATGGCGCTGGCGCGGTCTGGCTGGAGCGAAACCGCAATCGCGGCCAGCGCCACCAGTATCAGCCGCAGCTTGGTCGCCAGCCGAGGCGACACGACTGCCAGCATCGGCAGGGCAATCATCCCGCTATGCAATCGCACCGGACCCAGCCCGATCCAGCGACTGGCCCCATCGACTTCGGGTCCGGCAAGGATCGGCAGCGCGAGAATGAAGAGCGCACTGGCTGCCATCGCGATGCGCGCATTGTCGCTGCCGAAGCTGGGGCCAAAGCGGATCATCGCGAGCGCCAGACCCAAAGCAATCGCGTTGATGGCCGGATAATGGAGCAGTGCCCCGGCGATTGCCATGTTGGCAATGCCGGCCATGACGCCCGCGGTCAGCCAGAGGCCCGGAGACGTTGGCGCAATCCTCATCGCCCTGTTCACATATGGATCGGCTTGCCGGTGACCGCCATCGCGGCTTCCTTCAGCGCTTCGGCGTGCGTCGGGTGCGCGTGGCAGGTGTAGGCGATGTCCTCGCTCGTCGCACCGAATTCCATCGCAATACACGCCTCGGCGATCAGTGTACCAGCGAGTGAGGAAATGATGTGGACGCCGAGCACACGGTCGGTCTTGGCATCGGCGATGATCTTGACGAAGCCGTCGGTGTCGCGGTTGGTTTTGGCGCGGCTGTTGGCGGCGAAGGGGAATTTGCCGATCTTGATCTCGCCTTTGACCTTGGCCTCTTCCTCGGTCAGCCCGACGCTGGCGATTTCGGGGTGGGTGTAAACGACGCCGGGGATGACGTCGTGGTTGATAATCCCGGCATGCCCCGCGATCACATCGGCCGCCGCCACGCCTTCATCTTCGGCCTTGTGCGCGAGCATCGGGCCGGGGGCGACATCGCCGATCGCGTAAATATGCGGCACACTCGTGCGGAAATTGTGATCGATTTCGACCTGCCCGCGTGCATTGGTCGCAAGCCCGGCCTTTTCGAGTGCCAGCTTGTCGGTGTTTGGCCGCCGCCCGATGGCGACGAGCACCGCATCGGCCTCGATGGTTTCGGCAGCACCACCCACTGCGGGCTCAACGGCGAGCGTCGCCTTGCCCTTGGTGACCTTCGCGCCTGTCACCTTGGTGCCGGTGCGGATCGCAAATCCCTGCTTCTTGAATATCTTGGCGGCTTCCTTGCGGACTTCGCCATCATAGCCGGGGAGGATCTGATCGAGATATTCGACTACCGTTACCTTCGCGCCAAGCCGCAGCCACACGCTGCCAAGCTCCATCCCGATCACCCCGCCGCCGATGACCACCAGATGCTCAGGCACTTTGGGCAATGCCAGCGCGCCGGTTGAATCGACGATGATTTTCTGATCGACCTCGACACCGGAGAGGGGCGTAACGCTCGATCCGGTGGCAATGATGAAGTTCTTGGCGGAGTAGCTTTGTCCCGCCACGTCGACGCTGTTAGGCGAGGTGAAGGCAGCATGGCCCTTGATCCAGTCGACCTTGTTCTTCTTGAACAGAAACTCGATCCCGCCGGTCAACTCGGTGACTGCCTTCGCCTTTTCGGCGTGCATCTGATCGAGGTTGAGGCTGACGCCAGTAAAATTCACCCCGAATTTGGTCAGTTCGCCCGACTGCGCCTCATGATACAGCTCGGACGAATGCAGCAGTGCTTTGGACGGAATGCACCCGACATTGAGGCAGGTGCCACCAAGCGTCTCACGCGCTTCGACGCACGCCGTTTTCAGCCCCAGCTGCGCCGCGCGGATCGCCGCAACATAGCCGCCCGGGCCAGCGCCGATGACGATGAGATCATATTGGGTATCAGTCATGTACAGCTTTCAATTGGGTTGTGCACCGGGTCAGCGACGCGCAAAGATATCGTGCCATAGAAGTGTGACGCCCAAGTGCGATAATTCGACATCGGCGTTGGGCGCTAATTCTTCATCATTCCAGCCGCGCGGTCCGGTGCGGGTCAACAGCCGCGCCGTTTCCAACTCGGGATCGATGTAGAGGATATGATCGAGCGACGCGAGTTGTCTGTATTCAGGCAACTTGCCCGCAATGTCCTTGTCACGCGTTGTCGGAGATAGGACTTCGACGACCAGCTTTGGATCGTCGAATGCCAAAACCTTGCCGTCGGGAATGTCACCCTTGCCGCAAAAAACCGATACATCCGGATAGCGCAGCGCGATGTCGCTGGTGCGGATGCCCATATCCGATCCATGCGGGCTGCAGCCGCTTCCGCGCAACGCGTTATCGAGCGCGACAAGCACGTTACGCTGGATGCGGCTGTGCGCGGCACTGCCGCCTGCCATCATCCGAATGATGCGGATCACGCCATTGTCGAGTTCGGCCTTCACATCAGAATCGTCCCACTCGATAGCGAGGAACTCATCTACAGTAATCAGGCGGGGGGAAGCGCTAGCCATATCACAAATCAATCAGCAACCGTGTCGGATCCTCGATAGCATTTTTGACCGCGACGAGGAAGGTGACGGCTTCGCGACCGTCGATCAGGCGGTGATCGTAGCTCAAGGCCAGATACATCATCGGGCGGATCACGATCTGCCCGTCGCGGACCACGGGGCGATCCTCGATCCGGTGGAGGCCGAGGACGGCGCTCTGTGGTGGGTTGATGATCGGGGTGGACATCAGCCCGCCGAAAATCCCGCCGTTCGAAATCGTGAAGGTGCCGCCTGTCATGTCTTCCATCGTCAGGCTGCCATCCTTGGCGCGCCGCCCGAGATCGCCGATCGCCTTTTCGATTTCAGCGAACGACTTTGCGTCGGCATTGCGCACGACGGGTACGACCAGCCCGTTGGGCGCGCTGACCGCGACCGAGACGTCGAGGTAATTGTGATAGACGATTTCATCACCATCGATCCGCGCATTGACAGCTGGAATATCACGCACGGCAAGCGCCACGGCTTTGGTGAAAAAGCTCATGAAGCCCAATTTGACGCCGTGCTTCTTTTCGAACAGCTCCTTGAACCTGTCTCTTGCTGCCATGACAGCGGTCATATCGACATCGTTGAATGTGGTGAGCAGGGCTGCGGTATCCTGCGCCTCCTTCAGCCGCCGCGCGACAGTTTGCCGCAGCCGCGTCATCCGGACGCGCTCTTCGCTGCGGTCGCCAGACGGCACGGGCTTGGCCACTGGTACCGCAGCCGGTGCCGCGACGGGAGCAGACGGAGCCAACGCCACCGGTTCGACCGCAGCCGCCAGCACATCTTCTTTGGTCAGCCGTCCGTCCTTCCCAGTGCCCTTGATCGTAGTCGGGTCGATCCCTTTTTCAAGGACGATCCGGCGGACCGCGGGCGAGAGCGTCAGATCGGCGCTCATCGCCATGCTTGGGACGGGTGCGGACGCCGCGGCGGCAGGCGCAGCTGGTGCCGATGCTCCGCCGCCCGCCTCGATCGTCGTCAGCACCGCGCCGACATTGACCGTATCGCCCTCGGCTACGATCAGCGCGCCCATCACCCCTGCGGCAGGCGCTGTCACCTCGACCGCGACCTTGTCGGTTTCAAGACTCGCAATCGGTTCATCTGCAGCAACCGCCTCGCCGGGCTTTTTGAGCCATTGGCCAAGCGTGGCTTCGGTAATCGATTCGCCCAGCGTGGGCACGGTCACTTCGGTAGACATGTCTTGCTCCTCAACCGGGATTGCCGGTGACGGGTTTGGCGGTGGTTTGTGTCCCGCGCTGACGGCGGAGTTCGCCGCGAACGCTTTGCCCAAGCGCATCGGCGACGAGTGCGGCTTGCTCTGCCTGGTGGCGCTTCATCAGGCCCGTAGCGGTCGAGGCGCTCGGCTTACGGCCTGCGTAACGCACGTTGGTGAAATGACAGCCGGCAGCCGCGATACATTCCTCGAGCAAATCCTCGACGAAATGCCAGCTACCAGCATTTTTGGGCTCCTCCTGCGCCCAGACGAGCTCTTCGAGATTGGTCATGCGCTTTAGCCGGATGATCAAAGGTTCGGACGGAAACGGATAGAGCTGCTCAAGCCGCACAACCGTGGTGTGCTTGTCTCCGGCGGCGTCGCGTGCCTCCATCAGGTCATAGCCGACCTTCCCCGAACACAACACCAGCCGCTTCACATCTTCATCGGCAGGCGGCGTCACATCGGACATGATCCGCCGGAAATGGCTCTGGTCGAGGAAATCGCTCGCGAACGACACCGCAGCCTTGTGCCGCAGCAGCGATTTGGGCGTCATCACGATCAGCGGCTTGCGGAACGCCCGGTGCATCTGGCGGCGGAGGAGGTGAAAATAGTTTGACGGCGTGGTGCAATTGGCCACCTGGATATTGTCTTCGGCGCACAGTTGCAAAAAGCGTTCGAGCCGCGCCGAACTATGCTCTGGCCCCTGGCCTTCATAGCCATGCGGCAGCAGCATCACGAGGCCGTTGGCGCGGAGCCATTTCGACTCGCCTGCCGCAATGAACTGATCGATCATCGTTTGCGCGCCATTGGCGAAATCGCCGAACTGCGCTTCCCACAGCACCAGCGCCTTGGGATCGGCCCCGGCATAGCCATATTCAAAACCCAGCACGCCGAATTCAGAGAGCGGAGAATCGAGCACTTCGAACCGGCCGTGCGGCACGGTTGAAAGCGGCACATATTTGGCTTCGCTGCCCTGATCGACCCAGACGGCGTGGCGATGGCTGAAGGTGCCGCGCCCCGAATCCTGTCCCGACAGCCGGACGCCATAGCCTTCGGACAGCAGCGACCCGAACGCCAGTGCCTCAGCCGTTGCCCAATCGAAGCCCTGCCCGCTTGCAAACATCGCCTTTTTGGCTTCGAGCACGCGCGCCAGCGTGGGGTGCACCTGATGCCCATCAGGAATGGTCGTCAGCGTCCGGCCCATCCCCTCCATCAGCTTTTTGGGGATTCCGGTCGCGACATTGCGGCGCGCGCTTTCGGGGTCGGCGGGTTTGGAAAGCCCTGCCCAGCGTCCACCGAACCAGTCGGCTTCGTTCGCCTTGTAGCTTTTGGCACCGTCAAATTCGGTTTCGAGTGCCGCGATGAAGCGCATCGAATGTTCGTTCACCCAGTCTTTGTCGATCACGCCTGCTGCCACCAGCCGCTCGGCATAGACCGCGCTGACAGGCGGATGCTTGCGGATATTGGCGTACATCAGCGGCTGGGTGAAACCGGGTTCATCGCCTTCGTTATGGCCGAAGCG
>JANOQL010000191.1:0-14752 GCA_031414835.1 Sphingomonadales bacterium
GCGGCCAGCGCCTCCGGTCGAGAGGATCGTCGCACGTGCGGTCCAGGTCTCGACGCGCCCGGTCTGACGGTTGAGCGCGTAGACGCCGTGGATGCGCCCACTCGTCGAGAACTGCGCCTGATGCCGCCCGGTGATCAGATCGAGCGCGACCATATCGGGCACCAGCGTGATGTTGGGATGCGCGATGGCGGCTGCTTCGAGTGCCTGCTGGACGGCCCATCCGGTCGCATCATCGACATGGACGATCCGCCGGTGCGAATGCCCGCCTACACGCGTGAGGTGCCAGTCGTTACCGTCTAAATTGAATGGCACCCCCAGATCGGCAAGCCGCTGGATCGCCTCAGGCGCGCGCTCGACGACGAAATCGACCGTCTCGCGCCGGTTGAGCCCGCCGCCTGCCACCATCGTGTCTTCGATATGGTTCTCGAAACTGTCCCCGGGTTCGAGCACGGCGGCGATGCCACCCTGTGCCCATGCGGTTGCTCCATCGGAGATTGCCCCCTTCGCCAGCACCGCCACACGCCGCGTCTGCGCGAGTTGCAGCGCAGCGGTGAGGCCCGCCGCGCCTGAACCGATGATCAGGATATCGGTGTTCATCGCGCGCCCCGACCCAGTGCGATATCGATCCGGGTGAATAGCTTCTGAAGCTGAAGCTCATCAATTTTGCCGACTCGCTCATTGAAGAATGACTTATCGACCGCGAGTATCTTGGTTGCCTGCGCGACTGATGGCCGGTCGAGGCCAGTTGTTGCTGGTGGCAAGAGCAAGTTGGTTGGCGCGGCTGCCCAGTTTACATTCCCCGTCAAAGGGACGCAGACGACCGTTCGCAGCTGGCTGCGATTTATCTGGTCAGTTTGCACGACAATCACTGGGCGGCGAAATCCAGCCACCGATCCTGAGGGGTCAGCCAGATCAGCCCACCAGACTTCGCCTTGCAGTATCACGCAGACATACTTGGATAGATATGTCTGATCACCAGTCGGACTGCTGAAGAATCCTGCGCCCTGCTTGTTGGACGAATGGATCAAACTCATCACCGCCAGCAGCCTCAATCGCAGCGTTCATCGCTTCGGTCAGCCTTGCGTGAGAATGGCTCGAAACAAACTCTTCGAGCGCACGCGCATAAATGCCGCTGCGCGACAATTTCATCAATTTCGCCAGAATTTCAGCTTCAGCGAAAATTGGTTCGGGAATCGAAACAGCTACTTTCATACCCAAAGTATGAAAAGAACTGTATGCTCTGTCAAGCCGCTCGCGTCAGGTTCAAGAACACATCCTCCAGATCGGCATCGCGCGTGGTCACATCGGCGATGCCATAGCCTGCCGCCTGCACCGCGCCGAGAACATCTCCGGCATTAGCCTGCGCCTTGTTGTAGGTGATCGCGAGAATCCGGTCACCGACCTGCACTACTTTCTGGAATACCGCCGACTGCGGCACCGAAGGCATGTCACGATCGACCGTCACTTCGACCACTTTCTCCTTTGCCATGCCAACCAGTTCACGCGTCGGTTTATCGGCCACGACCTCGCCGTGGTTAATGATCGCGATCCGATCACACAATTCCTCGGCTTCTTCGAGATAATGCGTTGTCAGCACAATCGTCACGCCGCGCTGGTTCAATTCGCGGACATAGGCCCAGAGCTGCTGGCGCAATTCGATGTCAACGCCCGCTGTCGGTTCATCGAGCACGAGGATCGGCGGCGAATGCACCATCGCCTTGGCGACGAGCAGCCGCCGTTTCATGCCGCCTGATAACGTCCGTGCATAGGCATCGGCCTTGTCTTCGAGCCGCACCGCGCGGAGCAATTCCATCGAGCGGCGCTTGGCCTTGGGCACGCCATATAGCCCAGCAACCAGCTCAAGCGTTTCGAACGGCGTGAAGAACGGATCGAACACGATTTCCTGCGGAACGATCCCGATCGAATATTTGGCATTGCGCGGGTGCGCGTCAATGTCGAACCCCCAGATCGAAGCCGTGCCCGAAGTTTTGGTGACTAGGCCTGCCAATATGTTGATGATCGTCGATTTGCCCGCCCCATTGGGGCCGAGCAGCCCGTAAATCTGCCCGCGCGGAATATCGAGGCTGACGCCCTTGAGGGCTTGTTTTCCACCTGCGTAGGTTTTGCGCAGATCGGCGATGGCAATTGCGGCTTCGGTCATGTCGGGCGAATGCGCGATCCTGCGAAGAGGCGCAATCCCCGCAAGGTGTTACATCGGTGTTAACCACAAGTTGCAACACTGCCTTGGTGCAATGGCTTTAGGCGGCAGGGTGTGAACAGGGGACATCGACACATTCACCGCATCATGGCGGCTTTGCTGCTGTGTGCGGCTTCGGCTGCCAATGCTGGCTCCGGGCAGGCGATCGGCAAAGCCGTCGTAGTCAGCCAATTGTCGTTCCTTTCGGTCGAAGAACTCGAATTCGGAAACATTCTTCCGAGCACAGCAGCAGGGGCGGTCACAGTGGCCCCAAACGGTGCGCGGACCAGAACCGGCGGCGTCACGCTCGTCGGTGGCGGGCTCGTCCAGCCCGCACGCTTTGCCGGAAAGGGCAGCTTCAACCAGACCGTCCTGATTTCATTGTCCGCACCCAGCTTCATTCTGACGCGGATCAGCGGCACTGAAACGATGATCCTTGACACAATCGTGATCGGCAGCACACCGACCGCCATTTTGACGACCACCCCGCAAGGCTTTCTGATTGGCAGCCCTACGGGTATTTTCAACTTTCCCGTTGGCGGCACACTGCGCGTCAATGCCAATCAGGTGCCAGGCGATTACCAGGGCAATCTGACGATCACGCTCAACTATCAATAAGCCGCTGGTCTTCGACGCATTGCTGCACATTATCGCTGCGTTAATCATCCGCCTTCAGCGCCAGTTAGTCCTCGCCTGTTAGCCGGAGCAACATGAAGACGTTTACCACCTTGGCGGCCATCGGCCTATCGGCAATAACAGCCTCAACGCCGACGCTCGCTGCAAACACATCGGCAACCTCGCGCGCACTGGTCATTGGGCGGTTGTCGCTGGTGAATGTCGACGATCTCGATTTCGGAACAATCGTGTCAGGGACCGTTCCCGGCACCGTTGTCATCAATCCATCGACAGGAGCGCGCACCACCACGGGCGGCGCAGTTGCTCAAGGTGGCACCCCACAGCGCGCATTGTTCGTTGGCGCAGGACGGGTGGGGTTGCTCAGCATCGTGTCGATCGGCCCCTCGCCGACGCTGGTGAACGGAACCGGGGGAACAATGCCGACCGCGCTGGCGATAGAGGGCGGCCCAGGAATCAGGCTGATCCCGGGAACTGGCATTCAAACGTTCCGCGTCGGTGGCGTCTTGACCGTCGGCGCAAATCAGGCCGATGGCGATTATAGCGGCACCTTCACATTGACCGTGGACTATTTCTGACGCGTTGCGCGGCCAAATGCGCATTGCTAGGGGCGTGCCATGCCTGACACTCCCGATACCCAAATCATCAAGACGCGACGCATTTCATGCGATGGTGCCAGCGACATTCCCGGCGGAGCAGCGCTCGGCCATCCGCGCATCTGGCTTGAGATCGACGAAAAAGGCTATGTCGAATGCGGCTATTGCGACAGGCGCTTCGTGCTTGCGGGCGGCCCTGCCGACACGCACTGACCTGATCGCAAACTCTAAATTCCTGTTTACCCTGTCCATTGAGCGGTTGGCGACGTTCATCCGTTAGTCCAGACAGATGACGGGGGCCACAGTATATCGGTTGAGTGGAGCGGGCTTTCTCGCGCTTGGGGCACTTGTGCTGCATAGCGCGGCAGACGCTGCGTCCGCACCGGCGCAGGCGCGCGGCCAGATCCGCCAGCCGGTGACGATCGTCAATACAGGCGATCTCGACTTCGGGAATGTGGTCAGGGGCGCGACTGCGGGAACAGTCACGATCAACGCGCGCACAGGCGCAAGGACGCGGACCGGCGGCACTGTGTTGCAGGGCACCGGGTTCCGCCGCGCAGGCTTCACGAGCACGGGAACTGGTGGGCGCCTCGTTCGCTACACGCTTGGCAGCCCCACGATTACACTGGCCGGGCCGGGTGCGGCGACGATGACGGTCAACGTCTTCCGCATCAGCATCAACGGTGCCAATGCACAAACGCTGCCGCGCAATTCGACAATGCCGCTGACGGGAACCAGCAGCGTCAATGTCGGCGCGAGATTGAATGTCGCGGCGAACCAGGCCGATGGCGATTACAGCGGCAGCTTCAATCTGACGATGGACTATCAATAGCCGATTATCAGTAGCATCGGCCGTTTGCCGCCCTATATCGGATGGCATGACCAACATCTCAGACCCCCGATCCTTCATTTATCGCGATGGCCAGCTCGATTCTGACCGCGCCGCGATCCTGACCCGCGACCTTCTATCCAAATGCGATGATGGCGAACTCTATCTCCAGTATCGCGCGTCGGAGGCATTCGGGTTCGATGACGGTCGCCTCAAAACCGCCGATTATTCGACCGATGCGGGCTTCGGGTTGCGCGGGGTCTCGGGCGAAATGACGGGTTTTGCCCATGCCAATGAATTGAGCGAAGCCGCGATCCGGCGTGCAGGCGAAACATTGAGCCTGCTCGATCCTGCCAAGGGCAGCCGTGCGGCACCCCCGCGCCAGAACAACAGGCACCTTTATACTGCCGATGATCCGATGGGCCTGATCCCGTTTGCGAAGAAAGTGGCGCTGTGCCAGGCGATCGATGCTGCTGCGCGGAAGCGCGATCCGCGTGTCGTGCAGGTTTCGGCATCGCTCGCGGCAAGCTGGTCGGTGGTCGAAATCGTCCGGCCCGACGGCTATGTTGCGACCGATGTTCGCCCGCTGGTGCGGCTCAACGTCAGCATCGTCGTCGAAGCCAATGGTCGGCGCGAATCGGGCAGCTTCGGGATCGGCGGACGGTATCTTTACGACCGGCTGTTCGAAGAACCGACATGGAACCGCGCCATCGACGAAGCCTTGGCGCAAGCATTGGTGAACCTGGAAAGCGTCGCAGCCCCGGCTGGCGAAATGACGGTATTGGTCGGCCCTGGCTGGCCCGGCGTGCTGCTTCACGAAGCCGTTGGTCATGGCCTTGAGGGCGATTTCAATCGGAAGGGCACCAGTGCATTTTCGGGCCGCATCGGTGAGCGTGTGGCGGCAGCGGGCGTGACCGTGGTCGATGATGGCAGCCTTGAGGCACGGCGAGGATCGCTGTCGATCGACGATGAAGGCACCCCGACCGGAGAGACAGTCTTGATCGAGGATGGCATCCTCAAAGGCTATATGCAGGACAGGTTGAACGCGCGTCTCATGGGCGTTGCCGCAACAGGGAACGGGCGCCGCGAATCCTATGCGCACGCACCGATGCCGCGGATGACCAACACCTTCATGAAAGACGGCCCCGACGATCCCGCCGAACTGCTGAGCCGTGTCAAATCGGGGATATTCGCCAAAAGTTTCGGCGGCGGGCAGGTCGATATCGTCAGCGGCAAATTCGTGTTCAGCTGCACCGAGGCTTACAAGATCGAGAACGGCAAACTCGGTGCGCCGATCAAGGGCGCGACGTTGATCGGAGATGGCCCCACTGTCCTCACCCGCGTGATGGGCATCGGCAACGACATGGCGCTGGATGAAGGCATTGGCATCTGCGGCAAGGGCGGCCAGAGCGTGCCAGCGGGCGTGGGGCAACCGACCTTGTTGATCGACGGGCTGACCGTCGGCGGAACGGGGTGAAGCGAGCAGACGCGTCGTTTCCTGCCGGCTGCCCAATCAGCCGAGATTGTGTCAACCGATAGCCTCTGCTGGCTCGGCGGCAGGCGGCTGCCGTGCCAGCCACGAAATCAGTTCGCGCAACGGAAGCTCGGTTGCAAAGAAAAGCCCGGCAAATTCGGCCGACGTCCATTGAACACGCGCCGGAAATGTCCCCAGACTTTCGATATCGATGACGATATTTTGGGTGACCCGAAGGCTGGGATCTGCAGGCACTTTCAGGCCATTCTGCGAAATGTCGAACAACCATGTTTCAAGGCTGTGTTCCGCAGTTGAAATGGTAACGGGTGCGCGCGCAGTGACGCGGGGCTTTCGCGGTACTTTGCCATTTGCAAATCCAGCAGATTTCGAAATCGCATTGGCAACGTCGATCGCGTGATCGAATTGTAATCCGAAGATCGAACCGTTGCGCCACAAGATTTTGCCAAGCAGCGTTTCGGAATCGTGCAGCGACACACCAAGCATGTTGCCGACATCGACTGGAGCATTGCTGTAGATCATGCACAAGTCGATCATCATGCCGCCACTGGAAATGTTGCGGACGATGCCGAGCGTCTGCCGCGATTTCGATGTCAGTTTCACGACCCGGAGCGTTGTCAGATATCGTTGATGCGCCCGCCGATCGGCCTGATCATTGGCGTTGTGAGGAATAGGCAATTCGCGGCGGAACGTGGCCGCCCTGTCGAAACTGGTTCTCATGAATTGATGCCCCTCAAATGGTTGAGCAGCCCGGTGGTCCGATTGCTAGGGGACAATCGGAACCACCGGACTACTGCATATCGATGATAACGATCTTGCGAGCAGCCGGGTTGGGATCGGCGGCGACAATGCCATTATTATCGATCGAACGGAGCCTTGGCGGCAATCTGAGATACCCGTTGCCCTGCAAATCACGGGAAAGTCCCCGTTCGCCTGATCTCACCGATACTCCGTTCCGAACTGTTGCCTTCGCCACCGATTGCAGTGCCCCCGACCGAGGATCAGTCGCTGCTTCTGCGGGGAAAGAGACCAAGCAAACCCATGCAGCAGCAGCGAGAAGAGGAAGGCGACAGTTCATTTCTGGTATGTCGCAGATCTACATTTTCGGCGCGAGTTTCACACCGTTTGTCGCAGAGTTTTTCTGGGATAGTGTTTTTTTACAATGGGTTATGAGGTTTCCGAACGTCGTAAATGCCTTTCGTTAAAAGGAACTTCATACGTGTTGCATGGCTTTTGTAACCGTTACAAAGTTTCACAGAACGGTGTGCTCCAGCATCACCTTGTTTGAGTTAGGTCATGATATTGAACGACATCGGTCACCCCGGTCAGGGGCGCCCGGGCTTTGAGGCTGTTGTCCTCAACGAACTCGCGTCCATTCTTGCTACCCAGTCTTTCCAGCGATCGCCCTTGTTATCCAAGCTGCTCAACTATCTTGTCAACGAGACGCTTCGTGGCAACGGAGATAGCTTGAAGGCTTACACCATCGCGATCGATGGGCTGGGTCGTCCGGAAAATTTCGATGCCAAGAATGATAGCTATCCTCGCGTGCAGATGGTGCGCTTGCGGAGCGCGCTCGGCACGCACTATGCAAAGCACGGACCCGAAGGCGATCTGTGTCTCTATTTCCGCCCAGGCTCATATCGGACCCGCCTTGGCAGTATGGGTGTCGCATACCCCGAGCTCTATCGTCCGTTGTCGGCAAAGGCGGGGGGAGTGGCTCAAGCACAGGCGAGCGATCCGATAACGAACGCCTTGGGTCTTTTGCCGGACCGGAATACCATAGTGTCCAAAAGGGCCGCGTTGATCGCTTCAGCGCTCGGCATTGCAGCATTGGTATGCGTATTGATGTTCGGACACTTCGATCTGCTGCCGTTTCAGCACAGCCTTAAAATAGTTAAAACAGACAGCCCTGTTACGCTGGTTGCAGTTTCAAGCACCGGCTCGCGTCCAGAAGAAGCATCGCTCACGCGCACACTATCGGCCCGGCTGATCGACGGTCTTCGGCGGTCATGGACGACGCAAATCCAGCTTGGACCGGGCGGCATCGGGATCGCAAGGGCAACACCGTCATATCGCCTCGATGTCCAGATCGAATATGACGGCGGCGGGAAAGCTGTTGTTTACAGCCGACTGGACGATGTTCGGACAGGAACGATTGCATGGTCGAAAACAATCACCTCATCTGCGTTGAAAACCGACATCGAGACGATCGTCACGTCGATCATTGTCGAAGTCGCATCGCCGACCGGGGTCATCGTGGCGCAGGAAATGCGCAATCTGCAACCGGGCGACAATGCAGGCTATCCTTGCATCCTTCGTTACTTTCGGTTCCTCAATTCGCGCGACCCCGGACTGGAAGCCGAAATCACAGATTGTCTTTCACAGCCAGTTCGCGAAGACCGGATAAGGGCCAGTGTTTTCGCCGTCAGATCATTCTTCGAACTGGAAAAAAGCGCAGGCGCGCCAAACCGCAAGGCCCGGGTTGGAACTGCATTGAGCTTTGCCAAAAATGCGCGGGATACCGATAGCAACGACGCCTATTCGCAACTCGCGCTGGCCCGGATCAGTTACATTTCTGATGATTGCGTTTCAGGAAACTACCATTCGCGTCTCGCGTTTGCCGCCAATCCTTATGATCCCGCGCTGACTTCGCTCCTTGCCACGCATGCAAAGCGGTGTGGCCACCCGGACGCAGCAGCGTTGCTCGACAGGGCGTTTGCACTCATGTCAGAAGGAAATTCCTATGCGCGCCTGCCGCTGATCGTGTCGGCGATCATGTACGGGGAACCAGAACGGCTCGCCACCCTTCCACCGAACCGCAAACCCACGAACGGCGCCAGCTTGGTCAATTATTATTTGTGCGAAACACTAACTGCGGCAGGGCTTCGCCAGCAAGCGCGAGCATTGGCAAACTGGGGAAACTTCAAGGCAGCTCTGCCAGCAAAACTTTCGACGAACGACGCGCGATTAAGGCAAATCATTCTGTCCGATACGCTTCGCGCTGCGATGATCGACTACCTCGTTCAAAACGGGATAGCGACGACAACGACAGATTAGACATCCGGTCGCGGCCCGCCTGCAATCCTCGACGGGAGCCTGCCAACCGGCGCAATGTGTTCAGGCAGCCTCCGCCATGCTCCGTTTGTAGATGCTGTTCATCGGGTAGCTGAACAGCTCCATCACCATTGGTTCGAAAAACGTCAGCGGCAGCGTGTCGTAATCGGGGTCGAACGAGGGACAATCGTATTTGTCGATAAATTCCTCGCATGCCGCGAAATGTTCGTGGCCGCGGAACTGTTCGCGCATGTCCGGATCAAGGCCGATGTGGTGGAAGAAATTGACCCCCTGAAAAATTCCATGGTGTTGAGTGATCCAGTGAAGCTGTTCGGAGACGAAGGGCTTGATGATCGCGGCGGCAATGTCGGGGTGGTTATATGCGCCCAGCGTGTCGCCGATATCGTGGATCAGCGCCATGACGACATAGTCGTCAGGGCGCCCATCGCGGTGCGCGCGCGTAGCCGTTTGCAGGCAGTGCGTCAGCCGGTCGATCGCAAAGCCACCGAAATCGCCGTCGAGTAGCTTGAGATGCGTCAGAACGCGTTCACCGCCGCGCGGAGAAAAGCCTTTCGCGCTCTGCATGATCGTCATCCAGTCTTCCTGCGTGCTCTCGCTCATATCGGTAAAGCTGGCGCGGGCTGCGTGCATGTCGGTCATATCTGCTCTCCTCACGACAGAGATTAGCGTCGCCACATTGCGGGTCAATGCCACGAAAAAAGACAGCACGTCCAAATCAACTCTTGCGAATGAGAGTGGCTCGCATTAGCGAACAGGCGTCGGATATCCGTCGAGGGTCTCCGGTCGAACCTCCTGCTCTCCTCTCCTCGCAGCAGCCGGTTTGCTTGTGCCGGGGCCAGCGTCCCTTGGCCCCGGCACATTTTTTGAGGGCACGCAGTTCAGGCGAGCGCACATGCGCTGCGAATAAGGGTGGAAATGATATGTCGGTTTCGAAGAACGCCAAACCAACCCCCGGGTCGCGCTGGAGGTCAAATTGGCGCGCGCTGGCAGCAGCAGCGGCGTTGCTGCCAGCGCAGGTGGCGTGGGGGCAGGAGGCTGAGGACGCTGAGAAGGGCGAGATCACGGTGACGGGATCACGGGTCGGTGCTGAGCTGAAAGATATTCCAATTGCGGTATCGGTGCTTGATCGCGAGGATCTGAGCCTTCAATTCGGGCTTTCGACCAACCTGTTGCGAGCGCTTGATGCGACGGTCCCGGGCTTGAACGTGTCCAACGGAGACCGGTCACAAAGCACAACCACGATCCGTGGGCGGACGCCGAGCTTCCAGATCAACGGCATCCCGGTCAATCAGGGTTTGCGCCCATCGAACAGCAATTCGGCGGTCCAGATCAGCCCCTATGGCCTTGATCGGATCGAAGTCGTCCGAGGCGCGACGGCTTTGTTCGGCGCGGGCTCTCCTGGAGGCATCATCAATTTGATCACGCGGCGTGCGACAACCGATACGCCGGACATAGATGCCGTCGCACAAACCGCATTCAACACGAACACACCCAACGGTTCGTTTGCCAACGATCTGTACGCAGGCATCGGCCAGAAGGCGGGCGATCTCGACTTTTATACCGGATTCGGCTTTCAGAATTATGGCGTTGAGCGAGACCCGAACGGCACCCGCCTGCCAGGCACCGAATTTTCGAGCCTGTCAGTGAACGGTTCGCTCGGCTGGGATGTCTCGAGCCAGACTCGGTTGCGATTTACAGGCACTTGGTACCGCGAAAATCCGGGACAGGAATATAATCAGGATGGAGCCGATATCGATGCAGGCACGGTGTTTCCACGTGTCATTGCGGTCAACCCCAATCCGTTCAGAGAGCAGGCCAGAGACGGGCTTTATACACTGGCGCTAAGTCTGACGAGCGACGACGTGCTGGGGCACAAGCTGTTTGTGGCTGCGTATCATCAACGCCAGCAATTCCGCCAGCGCGCCAATTTTCAGGATGCCAATGGTGGCGACGATGATTTCTTCAGCGATAATCGCACCAACCAGACAACGGGACTTCGAGTCACGCTGGCGCGCAAATTCACAATCGGTCAAACCGTTGATCTGGGCGTCGAATACGGCGTCGATTATCAGCGCGACAATCTTATCCGGCTGCTGCTCGATCCGGCGGACCCATCAACGGTTACCGGCTTTATTGCGCCAGATGTGACGCTCAATACTACTGGCCTGTTTGGCCAAGCCACGGTGACGATGGGTGATGTCAAACTGTCGGGCGGTGCGCGGCAAGAGCTTTATCGGGGCAAAATCGGCACAAGGCTCGCCAATCTCGGCCTTCCCGGCACTGGCGCACCCGGCAGCTTTAAGAAAGAGGATTTGCTGCTGCTCAACGCAGGTCTGGTTTATGACCTGACAAGCCGGTTTCAGCTTTACGCCAGCTTCAATCAGGGCGCAGAACTCACCCAACTGGGAAGAGCCGCAAGGCGCGCAACCGATGCCAGCCTGATCAGCCCTCAACCGGCCATTTCCGAACAATTCGAAGTCGGGGCACGCGGCGATATAGGCGCCGTCAATGTCAGCCTTGCCGGTTTCTATTCACGATCAAGGGCGGCGGCACTGTTGCAAGCCGATCCGAGTTGCGCGGGGCAGTCCTTCTGCCCGCTGATCCCGCTGCGTGCGCCGCAACGGGTGTGGGGGCTTGAAGGGTCGATTGACTGGAAGGCGAGTGACACGCTCGACCTTGGGGGCATTTTCACCTGGCAACGTGGCGAAATTTTTAACGATGATGAAGCGCGCTTCATTCCCTTCGGTGCTGATACCGTTTCGCCCACACGCTTCACCGCTTATGCCGGGTGGAAGCCGACCGATACGGTGGGGGCGCGGATTCAGGCAACCTATGTTGCCGCCGCCAATTTTTTCTCAACGACAGAACAAGTCGATCTTGGGCTGATCAACACAAAGTCATATGTCATCGCCGATCTCAACATCGGATATAAATTTGGCCCCGGTGAAATCTCTTTGGGTGCCGCCAATCTGTTCAACCGCAAATATGAAAATGTGACGAGCCTCGCGCGCGGTTTCACACGCTCGTTCGCTGTTGGGCGGCGTATTTCAATCGGCTATCAGGCCCGGTTTTAGCCGACGGACCCAAGCGCGATGCCCGTGACACAGAACACCCGCCGCAAGCCGGCGCCACTTTCGTTCTGGCTGCATTCGCTGTTCGGGCTGAAGCTCAGCGTGTTTTTGGCATTTGTCTGTTTGACCGGCACAATCTCAACGGTCAGCCATGAAATCGAATGGCTGTACAAGCCTGAGCTCAGGGCCACGACCGTCTTGAGGGACACCGATTGGGGAGCGATGTGGGATGCTGCTCAGAATGCCCACCCCGATGCCGCGCTTTCTGGCATTGGAAGTTTCGACCGAAACGATGAAGACTATTTCGTCAAATCGGTTTCGGCGGTTGATGCAAAGGGCGTCGATTTCACAATCTATGTCGACCCCGGCAAAAACGAAGTCACCGGCCATGAATATGGCCGCAGCTTTCAGGATTTCATGCGTGCCCTCCACTATACATTGTTCGCGCCGACAGCGATCCCGATCTATGCCGTCACGGCTCTGGGCTTTTTCCTCATCCTCGCCTTGGTCACCGGGCTGATCAGTTACAAGAAATTCTGGCGCGGATTTTTCAAACCTCCACGCTCGAACCACGGTGCACGGACATGGTTTGGCGATCTGCACCGGCTGATCGGGCTTTGGTCTCTTTGGTTTGTGGCGCTGATTGGGCTGACATCGGTTTGGTATTTCGTCGAAAATGCCGGGATCGACTTGCAAACCCCCGAGCCATCAATCGAAAAACTCAAAGACATGCCGCCGGTGAAGGGTGTTCTGATCAACCGGTGGGTGGCGATCGCCAAAGCCGAAATGCCCGGCCTTGCCCTCACCGCTGTCGCGCTTCCCTATGAAGCCGGCGAACCTGTTATTGTGCAGGGCCAATGGCAGGCATGGCTTGTCCGCGAACGCACCAACGCCGTGTTTATCGATCCCATCCAAAGCCGCGTCATCGGCACGCGCATCGCGCACAGAATAGGCATCGGAGAACGTATTGTTCACACGGCAGACCCGCTCCATTTCGGAACCTTCGGCGGTCTGATTACCAAATTGATCTGGGTGGTTTTCGGGCTGTGCCTGACCGTCATGGCGGGCAGTGGTGCATATATTTTTGCCAAGCGCACCCGGATTGCGATAACGTCCAGTGTCGGATTGGGTGCTCTGGACTATCTCGGTGTCTGGAAATGGCCAAGCCTTGCAGCCATCACGCTCGTCCCAACCGTCAGCTTCATCTTCTGGTGAACGCCGCATCTCCAGCCCTCCAACCACACCCCGCTTCACCCCCGCCGCACTTTGCGCTACACCTTCCGTAATGGCAGTCACCGGGCTCCGGTCCCAACCCTTTTTCGATGACAAGAACCGTGCGTTCTGGACTCTGCAATCGGCGGGGTGGAGCTTTTATCTGCTCCTTCGCATGGCGTCGGGCATCGGCAATGGCGCGACCTTGTCTTTCATCATCCCGGTCATCGTATCGGCGGCGGCGGGATATTCGCTGACGCTGGTGATGGGGGCAATCTATCGCCTGCTGATCCGCAGGCGGGCGCTGGTGATCTGGGTCGGGTCATCGATCACCGTCGCGGTCGCGGTGGCGCTGTATTCGGCGATCGATGCGTGGATGTATGCCGTGCTCGATCGCGAAGGAGCGCCGTTCAACGGGGCGCTCTTCCTGGGTTCGGTGATGATCAATTCGCTGCTCTTGGGCGGCTGGACTGCGCTCTATTACATGATCAATTTCTACCTGCTTTTGGAAGCGCAGAAGGACCAGATGACGGCCCTGGGCAACCAGGCGACATCGGCGCAGCTGGCAATGCTCCGGTATCAGCTCAACCCGCATTTCCTGTTCAACACCTTGAATTCGATCTCGACGCTGGTGCTGCTCCGCCAGACCGAGCGCGCCAATGCGATGCTGTCTCGGCTGTCATCGTTCCTGCGCTACACGCTCGTTTATGAACCGACCGCACAGGTCACGATGGCGCAAGAGGTCGAAACGCTCAAACTCTACCTCGAGATCGAAAAGATGCGGTTCGAGGAGCGGCTGCGCCCCAATTTCGAAATCGATCCGGCGGTCGAAAAGGCGCGGCTGCCTTCGCTCCTGCTCCAGCCGCTCGTCGAAAATGCGATCAAATATGCCGTCACGCCGCAGGAAGATGGGGCAGATATCTCGGTCATGGCTCGCTTGGTCGGTGAACGGGTGCGCGTCATCGTGGCGGATAGCGGTCAGGGGTTGAACGAAAACGCAATGCCGCCACATGATTCCACAGGTGTCGGGCTGGCGAACATTCGCGACCGGTTGGCGCAGGCTTATGGTGAGGATCAGAGCATCGAGTTCGGCACACTTTCCAATGGCGGATTTTCCGTCACGATCGATTTCCCCTATCGCGAGCAGGAGCTGGCATGAGCATTCGCACGATCCTCGTCGATGACGAGAAGCTGGCCATTCAAGGGCTGCAATTGCGGCTGGAAGCACACCCCGACGTTGAGATCATCGAGACCTGCCTCAATGGCCGCGAAGCGATCCGCGCGATCAAGACGCACAAACCCGATCTTGTTTTCCTCGATATTCAGATGCCCGGTTTCGACGGCTTTTCGGTGGTGCAGGGCATGATGGATGTCGAACCGCCGCTGTTCGTGTTCGTCACGGCGTATAGCGATCACGCGATCCGCGCGTTCGAGGCACAGGCGACCGACTATCTGATGAAGCCGGTTGAGGAATCGCGGCTTGCCGACAGTCTCGAGCGCGTCCGCCAGCGCTTGGCCGAAAAGCGCGGCGTCGAAGAGGCCGAGCGATTGAAGGAAGCGCTCGCCGAACACGCGCCCGACGCGCATGACGAATATGTCGATGCCAGCGACACCGTTTCGGCCAACCGCTTTGAAAAGATGATCAAT
>JANOQL010000192.1:0-7988 GCA_031414835.1 Sphingomonadales bacterium
CCGCAGGGATTGCGCAAACGATGGCCGCTGCGTTCGATGCGCGCGCGGGCGATACGATCTATGTCGTCGCCGATCCGGGCTGGATCACCGGCCAAAGCTATCTGATTTCGGCATCTTTGCTGACGCGCGTGACCACGATCATTTCCGAAGGGTCGCCGGTGTTTCCGCACGCGGGCCGGTTCGCGTCGATGATCGAGCGCCACAAGGTCACGATTTTCAAGGCCGGCGTCACCTTCCTCAAATCGGTGATGGCCGATCCGTCGAATCTCGCCGATCTCGAGCGTTACGACATGTCGTCGCTCCGCGTCGCGACCTTCTGCGCCGAACCGACTTCGCCATCGGTGCAGGCGTTCGGGATGGCGAACGTCACGCCGCGCTATATCAACAGCTATTGGGCGACCGAACATGGCGGGATCGCGTGGACGCATATGTTCGGGAATGACGATTTCCCGTTGCGCCCCGATGCCCATGCCTATCCGCTGCCGTGGATCGTCGGCGATGTCTGGGTCGAAGATGCCGAGGCTGCCGCGACCGATGCTCCTTTCGCGCGCGATGCCGCCGATGGCGTGGCGTGGCGGCGTGCCGATCCGGGCGAAAAGGGCGAAGTCATCATAGCGGCCCCCTATCCCTATCTCGCACGCACGATCTGGGGCGATACCGACAATTTCCATGTTGAAAATGGCAGCGTAACGGGCAACTGGCGCGGCGATGCGGCGCGCTGGGTCGATGGCTATTGGAAACGCTGGCGCGGGGCATGGGCCTATACACAGGGCGATTTCGCGATTGCGCATGATGATGGTTCCTTCTCGTTCCACGGCCGCAGCGATGACGTGATCAATGTCTCGGGTCACCGGATGGGTACCGAGGAAATCGAGGGCGCTGTCCTTAGAGACAAAACGCTCGATCCCGATTCGCCCGTCGGAAATGTCCTCGTCGTCGGCGCGCCGCACCGTGAAAAAGGGCTGACCCCGCTCGCGTTCGTCGTCCCCGTTGCAGGGCGCAAGCTGAGCCATGAGGACAAAAAACGCCTGTTCGATCTGGTTCGCACCGAAAAGGGTGCTGTCGCGGTGCCTGCCGATTTCATCGAGGTCAGCCAGTTCCCTGAAACCCGCAGCGGCAAATATATGCGCCGGATGGTCCGCGCATTGGTCGAAGGCGGCGACGTTGGCGATGTCACGACGCTGCGGAACCCTGAAAGCCTGACCGAACTCAAGACGGTGATCGATGACTGGCAGCGCAAGCAGCGGATGTCCGAAGAACAGACATTGTTCGAACGCAACCGCTATTTCCTTGTTCAGTATAACCAGGTGACCCCGGGCAAACGCGTCGCAACCGTCACCGTAACCAACCCGCCGGTCAACGCCTTGAACGAACGCGCGATCGATGAGCTGGGGATCGTCGTCGATCAATTGTCGCGCAAGGACGATGTAGTCGCGGTGGTGTTTACAGGCGAAGGGACCAGTGCCTTTGTCGCCGGCGCCGATGTGCGGCAGTTGCTTGAGGAAGTGCACACGCTTGAAGAGGCGCTGGTGCTGCCCAACAATGCGCAGCTTGCGTTCGCGCGGATCGAGGCAATGGGCAAACCGTGCATTGCGGCAGTGCAGGGCGTGGCGCTGGGCGGCGGGATGGAGTTCGCGCTCGCCTGCCATTATCGGATCGCCGAGCCGTTTGCGCGTTTCGGCCAGCCCGAAATCCGGCTGCGGCTGCTCCCCGGTTATGGCGGCACACAGCGGCTGCCGCGCCTGCTGGCTGAAAAGCGCGGAGCCGAGGGCGTGCGCGATGCGCTCGATCTGATCCTCGGCGGGCGGAGCATCGATGGTGCGGCAGCGACCGAGATTGGCCTGATCGATGAACTGGTCAGCGGCGGCGATGATGCGCTGGCGCGCGCGCATTCCGCCGTCCGCGCGTTCGTTCGTGATGGCGCAACAAGTCCGCTCGGGAAGGCGTTTGCAGCGAGACAGGCGATGACGGCGCGCTGGGCCGGGCCAGCGTCGGTCGATCTCGATGCGGTGATGGCAGATGATTTCCTCCAGCGCGTCCTGCGCCAGCTCGACTGGGCGGGACGCGGTGTGGCAGGCAGTCGCGCACTCGATGCGGTCCGCACCGGGCTGACGCAGGGGATGGCGGCAGGGCTGGCGCGTGAGGCTCAGCTGTTTGCCGAAGCCATTGTCGATCCCGAAGGCGGCAAGACCGGTATTGCGCAGTTTCTCGACAAAACGAGCCCGCCACTGCCCGTCCGCCGCGATGGGCTGTGGATCGATGAGGAACACGCCCCGCGCGGCAAGGCGCTCGAAGCCAGCGGCGATCTGCTGCCCGTTGGCGCTGCCTTTTATCCCGGCGTCACGCCGATCCCGGAGTGGCAATATGCGTTCGGCATTGCGCGCGATCCTGAAACCGGCGCGCCGCGCTTCGGTCCACCAGCGAGCCATGAACGCGAACTGATCGTCGCCACCCCTCAGCCTGCCGCCAACGATGTGCTGCTCTACATGCTGACATCGGAGGTCAATTTCAACGACATCTGGGCGCTGACCGGCATTCCCGTTTCGCCGTTCGATTCGCATGAAGAAGATGTCCAGATTACAGGATCGGGCGGGATCGGGCTAATCGCCGCGCTCGGCAGCGAGACCAAAGCGCAGGGCCGGGTCAAGGTCGGCGATCTCGTCGCGGTCTATTCGGGCACCAACGATCTCTTGTCGCCCTTGGTTGGCAGCGACCCGATGTATGCAGGCTTCGCGATCCAGGGCTATGAAACCGAGACGGGCAGCCATGCGCAGTTCCTCACGGTGCAGGCACCGCAGGTTCATGCGGTGCCCGCCGATCTTACGCTTGAGGCGGCAGGCAGCTACATCCTCAACCTCGGCACCGTCTCACGCTGCCTGTTCACGACGTTGCAGATCGTGCCGGGGCGGACGCTGTTCGTCGAAGGCTCGGCAACCGGGACAGGCCTCGATGCGTTGCGGAGTGCCGTGAGAACCGGGCTGCAAGTGACGGGCCTTGTCTCAAGCCCCGCTCGTGCAGAATTCGTGGCCGGGCAGGGTGCCGTGGGCGCGATCGACCGCAAGGATGCCCGCTTTGCCGATCTGTTTACCACCGTTCCCGAGGACGCTTCACAAGCCCGCGCATGGGAAGCGGCAGGCGCGCCGCTGGTGGCCGAATATGAGGCGCTGAATGGCGGCAGCCTCGCCGATTATGTCGTCAGCCACGCCGGTGAAACCGCATTCCCGCGCAGTTTCCAGATGCTCGGCGAAGGCGGCACGCTGGCGTTCTATGGCGCATCATCGGGCTATCATTTCAGCTTCATGGGCAAGCCGGGCGCGGCCAGCCCTGAAGACATGCTGCGACGCGCTGCATTGCGTGGCGGTGAAGCCGTGCTGATCTACTACGGTCCGCGCTCGACCGATCTGCTCGACGAAGCAGGGCTTGAGATGATCGAGGCGGCGCGGCGGCTCAATGCCAAGAGCGTTGTGGCGACGACCACCGATGGCCAGCGCGAGTTCCTGCAATCATTGGGCCTCGAAGACACGATCGAAGGCGTTGTCAGCCTTGAAAGCATTTCGCGGCGCGATGGTGAGAATTTCCTCTGGCCCGATACGATGCCGCGGCTGCCCGATGCCAAAACCGACATCGAAGCCTTCAAAGCGGCAGTGCGCGATTATCAGGATCGGGTGATGAAGCCGTTCGGCTCCGCCATCGGCAAGATCCTGCGTTCGCCCGATAATCCGCGTGGCAGCCCCGATGTGGTGTTCGAACGCGCCGCGCATGACACGCTCGGGGTGTCGACCTCGCTCGTCAAACCCTTCACCGGGCGCGTGGTGTTTTCCGAAGATTTGTCCGGGCAGCGGTTCACTTTTTACGCGCCGCAAGTGTGGACGCGTCAGCGCCGCATCCTGATGCCCACCGCGTCGATCCTTGGCACGCATCTGTGCAACGCGTTCGAAGTTGCCCGCATGAACGACATGATCGCCGCAGGCCTCCTCGAAGTCACCGATCCGCAGGTCGTGCCGTGGGATGGCTTGCCCGAGGCGCATCAGGCGATGTGGGACAACCGCCATTCAGGCGCGACTTATGTCGTCAATCACGCGCTGCCCGCGATGGGATTGCGCACCCGCGATGCCTTGCTTGAAAGCTGGGCCGCACAACAGAATTAGTCAGGGAAGAGAGACGATGGCCAAGGCAAAGACCGTTACGAATGCTGAACTGACGCCCGCTGCCGGAAGGCTTGCCGGGAAGATTGCCGTCGTGACGGGGGCGGCTGGCAATCTTGGCGGGTATATCGTCCGCAGCTACCTCGCCGAAGGGGCGACAGTCGTCATGACCGGCCGCACGGCGGAGCGGCTTGAGGCGGCGGCGCAAACGATCCGCGATGAAACCGGCGTCGATGCCGCGCGCGTGGCGACTGTGGTTCTCGACGGTGCCGATGCCCAATCGGTGCGCGATGGCATTGCCGCTGTCGCAAAGCGGTTCGGGCGGATCGACGTGCTCGTCAACAATGCGGGATCGGCTGGCCCGAAACAGCCAATTGAATCATTGCCGCTCGACGCCGACGAACTCGCCGCGCTGCAAAAGCGGGGCAGCACCGATACCGAAACCGTCGGCGATGCGATGCGCAACATCTTCGGCGTCGCATGGAATCTGGTGCGCGCTGCCGCGTCGGCGATGGGCGAGGGCGGATCGATCATCAACGTCTCGACGATCTTTTCGCGCACGCCCTATTATGCGCGCGCAGCCTATGTCGTGCCCAAGGCGGCAATGAACGCCTGGTCGCGCGAATTGTCACTGGAACTCGGCCCGCGCGGCATCCGCGTCAATCTGGTGTTTCCTGGCCCTATCGAAAGCGAGCGCATTCGCACTGTTTTTGCCACGATGGACAAGATGCGCGGCGATGATGCCGGGACGACGGCGAACCAGTTTTTCGACATGATGTCGCTGGAGCGCAGCACCGGCGGCAATCCTAAGGCCAAGACCTTCCCGACGCCAGCGGACGTCGCGGCGACGTGCGTGTTCCTCGGCAGCGATGAATCGGCCGTTTACAATGGTCATGACTTCGAAGTCACTCATGGAATGACGGTCCGCAAGGAAGCGCGCTCGACCTATCTTGCGCGCCCGACCGCGCGTTCGCTCGATGGCACAGGCCTCGCAGTCCTGATCGCGGCAGGCGATGGCTGGGAAGAAGCGCTCGAAATAGCCACGATCCAGATCGGCAGCGGTGCCAATGTGTTGCTCGGGCTGTCGCGCAAGGCCGATGTTGCCGTGGCGCAGGCGCGGGCCAAGGCCGAAGGGCTGAGCGATCGGTTGCAGATCGTCCGCTTCAATCGCGCCGAACCTGCCGCGATGGAAAAGGCGCTGGCCGATTATGATGCGGCCAACCCGCCGATCACCGGCGCGATCTTGATGCCGGTGCATGGCCCGGGCGAACTGGCGGGCGATCTGATTGACGCCAGCGATGACGATATGACGGCGTTCATCGATGTCGAGCTTGTCGGTGCACTGGCGCTGGCGCGCACGCTCAGCCGCTACTGGAAGAACCACGACACGCTGCTGCAACCGCCGCGATTTGTGTTCCTGTCAAACGCGACCGACGGCAAGGGCGATGTCTATGCGCAGGTGTTGCGCGCGGCGACCGAACAGCTCGTCCGCATCTGGCGCGATGAATCCGAAATCGATGTCGCGCACGGGCGGCGGCGGCAGGCCGAATGGGGCAATCAGATCGTCCGCTTCACCAACGACGAGAGCGAGAATACGCGCTTTGCCGCAGGCCATGCCGCGCGCGTGCTGCTCAAGGAAAGCAAGATCGCCGATGTGACGCTGTATGTGCCCAAGAGCATCGGCGAATCGACCGGCGCGCGCAAAGCCATGCCGGGGTTCAGCGAAAACATCACTGGCTTGCATCTCGGCAAAGTCGCGCTGATTACCGGTGGATCGGCCGGGATCGGCGGGCAGGTCGCGCGGCTGCTCGCGCTGGCAGGCGCTAAGGTGATGATCGTCGCGCGCCGCGAATCCGAACTTGCGGTCGCGCGCGCACGGATCGTCAGCGAACTGGAAGATATTGGTTTTGCCGGTGTCGAACGGCGGGTGCAGACGATGGCCGGGCTCGATGTCAGCAATCTTGAGTCGCTTAAATCGGCAGTCGAAGCGACGATCAAGGCGTTCGGGCGGATCGATTATCTGATCAACAACGCCGGCGTCGCGGGCGCTGAAGATATGGTCGTCGATATGAGCCTTGATGCGTGGAACTATACGCTCGATGCCAATCTCATCTCGAATTATACGCTGATGCACCACGCGGTGCCGCTGATGAAGGCGCAAGGCTCGGGCTATGTCCTCAACGTCTCCTCCTATTTCGGCGGCGAGAAATATCTTGCGGTCGCCTATCCCAACCGTGCCGATTACGCTGCGTCCAAATCGGGGCAGCGCGCGATGGTTGAATCGATGGCGCGCTATCTGGGGCCGGAGGTGCAGTTCAACGCGATTGCCCCGGGGCCAGTCGATGGTGATCGGCTCGCAGGGACAGGCGGGAAGCCCGGGCTGTTCGAACGGCGCGGCAAGCTGATCCTTGAAAACAAACGGCTCAATGCGATCCATGCGGCGTGCGTCAAATCGCTCCGCCGCGGGGTGCGGGTGGAGGCTCTGCTGACGCGGATTGCGCGCAACGACACGATCCGGATGTCGCACGATACGCAAAACCCCAAGGAGGTCCGCGACCTGGCGCTCGATTGCGCGCGCGAAGGCGATGGGGTGTGCAGCTGGGACCGCTTCCTGATGACGCCTGCGATTGCCGCGCGGCTGGTATCGCGGTTGCGCAATGGCGGGTATTTTCTCGATTCGCCCGGCTGGCTGGACAGGCCCGATACCGAAGAGGCAAACAGCAACTGGCTGCTCAAATCGCCGCCTGCCGATGCGCCGTTTTTACCAGCAGACCGGATTGCCGCCGAGGCCAAGAAAGTCGGTGGCGGCGTGCTCTCTCAGCTTTACCTCGGCAAGATGCCAACCGAAGGCGATGTGGCGCAGGCGACGGTGTTTTTCCTGGCCGATCGCGCCGTCAGCGGCGAAACCTTCATGCCGTCGGGCGGCTTGAGCGTTGAGCGCTCGACCACCGAACGCGAATTGTTCGGCAGCCCCAAACAGGAACGGCTCGATCAGATGCGCGGCCGCACTGTTTGGGTGATCGGCGAACATTTGGAAGATTATCTCGCCGAAACGATCCGGCAGTTTATCACCGACTGCCACGTCGCGCGCGTTGTTCTGCTGACCAAAAGCGCGGCGGCGTTCACGACGTTGCGTGAGGCGCTGTCGGACATTCCCGATGCACCAATTGAATCGATCCTGCTCGATGATGGCGTTGAAGCGGCAATGGATCACGCGTTGCTGCACTGGGGCCGGCCGACGACAATAGTTTCGACGCCATTGGAAGCCCTGCCGACGCGGTTGTTCGATCTCGATACACCGTTGACGCCTGAGGAGTTCCGCACGTGCGTCGCGAACAATCTGACGGTGCATTTCCGTGTGGCGCGGAAAGCGTCGCTGTATGACGATTGCCAGCTTGTGCTCGTTTCGCCCGACGTGCCGCAGGGCGATAAAAGCCCCGCTTTCGCGCTCGCCAACTTCATCAAAACGACGCTGCATTCGTTCACCGTCACGCTTGCGGTCGAAAATGAGCGGCTGGTGCATGACGTGCCTGTCAACCAGATCAACCTCACCCGCCGCGTGCGATCCGAAGAGCCTCGCGATCTCGACGAACATTTGGAAGAGGTCCGCCGGTTTGCGCGCGCGGTGCTGCTGCTCGGCGCGCCGCTCCCCGATGCCGAAGATTCGCGTTACCGCGCGCGGATCTATCGCGGCATGTCGATGACGGTGTGACGCAGTATCTTGCCTTTGAAAAGCCAGCGGCGGCGCTGGCCGAAAGTGCTGCGGCGTTGCGCAAGGCGGGCGGGCATGAAGCCGAAGCGGCAATGCTCGATCAGCGCGTCGAGCGGCAGCTCGCCGATCTC
>JANOQL010000193.1:0-3994 GCA_031414835.1 Sphingomonadales bacterium
AACATCGGCGCAGGCACGATCACCTGCAATTATGACGGCTATTTCAAATACAAAACCGTGATCGGCGAGCGGGCGTTCATCGGTTCGAACTCAGCCCTGATCGCCCCCGTCAAGATCGGCCGCGACGCTATCGTAGCGGCAGGCAGCGCCGTCAGCCGCGACGTGATGGACGGCGAATTGCGGCTGGTGCGGGCGGATCAGCTCGTGAAAGACGGATGGGCCGATCGGTTTCATGAAGCGATGCGGAAGAAGAAGGCGGGGAAGTAGGGATTGCGGTTTCGATGGTTTATGGCAGAATAATATAATGGTGAAAGACGTCATTCTTGGGGAAAAGGCGTTCGAGGCGATCTCGGCGGTCGAAGGCCTTTCGTTGACCGCCTCACACCGCGACCGGATCGAGAAGTTACGCCGTGAGGGACACTCCGACGAGCAAATCCGACAAGTGATTATTGCCGAATTCGACACGCGCGCAGCCGCCTGACCTTGGCGCGATACGAGCAGTTCAACGACCCGTATTGCTACCCGAACTCATCGGTGTTGAAAAATCGTGTTGGCATTCGTTCGGCTGGTGGCCTTGAGGCGTTCGAGGTGCAACTGACGACGCTGCGCGCCAGCCAGCCTCTGCCAGATGGCAAGTTCGACCCCGCGCACTATCGCGCAATCCATCATCATCTGTTTCAGGATGTCTATGATTGGGCAGGTGAGTATCGGACCATTCGGATTGCCAAAAATAAAACGATGTTCTGCTATCCGGAACACATCGATGGGCAGATGAACACGCTGTTCGAATGTCTCAAGAATTCGGCGTTCACAGGCGGAGAACTGCGCGATGAATTTATCGCGTCTGCGGCCAAATTCCTCTCCGAACTCAACGCCATCCACCCGTTTCGCGAAGGCAATGGCCGGACCCAGTTGACCTTCCTGTTCCTGCTCGGCCACCGCGCCGGCATCACGCTCGACATGACGCGGATCAGGCCGCAAGAAATGCTGTCGGCGATGATCGCGAGTTTTAACGGGAGGCTGAAGCCATTGGAGGAAGAAATCGAGATGTTGCTCGTGTGAATGGTTTGCACGCGACGGTGCCGAAGGCAAGATGCGGCTGGCGCGCGCTGAGCAGCTTGGATGGGCGGATGGGCGGATCGCTTCCATGAGGCGATGAAGCGGAAGAAGGAAGGGAAACAGGCTGATGCGCTATCACTGGTTAGCGCTAGCGTTGCTGGCAGGATGCTCCACCACACCCAGCACCGTGCAATTGAAGCCAGAACGCTTGGCGAGCTGGACCAAGCAACTTCGTGACAGCCAAAGCGAAGACCCGTTTCTCTATGTGTATCGAAAGGGTAACGCGCGCTTGATCTTCGTCGGCGCTCAGCACGAAAATGACCCTGCCAGCAAAACCTTTGCCCTGATTCGCGATGCGTTCACGGTCTGGAATATCGATACCGTGATTGTCGAAGGATTTGCCAGCGAAGCCGGACCTGACGCGTCTGCGCTACTGGCGCTTGCGACCGAAACCCTCGACTCCGATGGCAAGCAGCCCAATGGAGAGGTTGTTCCTGCGGTCCGAAGCGCTGTCCAGATGGGCTCGAAAGTGCTCGGCGGAGAAGCGAGCGATCTCGATGTGATGCGTTTCGCCAAAAGCAACGGTATCAAGCCTGTCGATGTATTGGGTTTCTATGCGCTGCGTGTAATCCCCCAGTGGTTGCGTGACGGAAGCCTTGCCAGCACCCGCGATCCCAATCTTGCTGCCTTGGTCGAGAAGCAATTGTCACGGAGCGCACGCGATCTCGGGTTGGCTGACCAAACGCTTTCTGGCTTTGCCAGCTGGGCGCAATGGTATCGCAGCACCAATGGCAAAGCGATCGAAGGGGGCATCGATATCGAAGAAGCCGGCCCGCTTTCGGATGGCCCATGGCCCACCAACCGGATTGCTGCGGCAATTGCCAAAGCGCGAGACGCGCATGTGTTAGCTTTGGTGGAAGAGCAGATTTCCACGGGAAAATCGACCATCGTTGTTTTTGGCGGGAGTCATGCCCTGATCCTTCGGCCAGCATTGAATGAGGGGCTGGGCGAGCCATGCTATGTGGGATCGGACATCAGCGTGGCCAAACAGCTATGCTTGACGTGATATCATGATATGATATCAGCATATCGCTATGGGCAGATTTTTGGTCGATGTTCCCGCGGATGACGTTCGCAAGCTGGATGAAATTGCGAAGCGCGAGGGCAAGTCGCGCGCGGCGGTCCTGCGTGAGGCCGTTTCAAACTATCTGGAAGCAGGCCGCAAGGAAGGCTTCGAGAAGTATTTCGGGCTTTGGGAACGGCATGGCTCGACAGTCGACGGGCTGGAATATGAGCGCGACCTGCGCGGCGAATGGCCCGACGTTGCCGATATTGCGCCGCCTAAGACAAAGCGCAACGCTGCGTGAGCGAGCGCTTCTTTGATACCAACATCGTCATCGATATGCTGCACAACCGGCCCGTTGCGTGGGCGGAGTTGCGGTGCGTTACCCGCGCTTGGATTAGCCGGATGACGTGGATCGAAGTCATGTCCGGCGTCCCCGACGACGCAGCGACAGAAACCGAAGAGTTTCTTCGGCTATTTGCGATGAGCGAAATAGACGAAGAAATTGGCAGGCGCGCGGCGGCCCTGCGGCATCAACGCAAATCTCTTAAGTCTCCAGACGCGATCATACTTGCGTCGGCGCAGGTGTCGGGTCGGATCCTCGTCACGCGAAACACAAAGGATTTTCCGGAGGCGATGCCAGGAATCCGGGTGCCCTATAAAGCCAATTGGGAAGCGAAATAAATGTGCGGAATTATCGGAATTGTCGGCACCTCGCCTGTCGCGGACCGGCTCGTCGATGGCCTCAGGAGGATGGAGTATCGCGGCTATGACTCGGCGGGGGTCTGCACGATCAATGATGGCCAGCTCATCCGGCGTCGCGCGCAGGGGAAGCTCGGCAATCTGGTCACCGAGCTGGCGGGAAATCCCGCACCGGGCCATATCGGCATCGCGCATACCCGCTGGGCGACGCATGGCGCGCCGACCACGAGCAATGCGCATCCGCACGCGACGCCGCACGTCGCGCTCGTTCACAATGGCATCATCGAGAATTTCAAGGCACTGCGCGATGAACTGACCGCGCGCGGGCGGGTGTTCGAAAGCGAAACCGATACCGAGGTCGTCGCGCATTTGCTGAGCGAGCAGATCGAGGCAGGCCATTCGCCATCCGAAGCGGTGCGCGCGGTGTTGCCCCGGTTGCGCGGCGCGTTTGCACTGGCGATTGCGTTTCGCGATTTTCCCGATTTCCTGATCGGCGCGCGATTGGGTTCGCCGCTGGTGGTGGGGTATGGCGAACGCGAGATGTATCTGGGGTCGGACGCACTCGCGCTCGCGCCGCTGACGCAGCAGATCGCGTATCTCGAAGAAGGCGATTGGGTCGTCATCGCGCGCGACGGGGCGCAGATTTTCGACAAGGACAATCATGGGGTTGAGCGTGAGATTACCACTTCGGGCGTGAGTGCGGCGGCGATCGAAAAGGGCAATTATCGCCATTACATGCAGAAAGAGATTTTCGAACAGCCGACGGTCGTTGCGCAGACGCTGTCGAGCTATGTCCGGCCACTGGAGCAGACCGTCGCGCTGCCGCAGATGGATTTCGATCTGTCCGCGATCAACCGCATTACGATCGTCGCGTGCGGGACGAGCTTCTACGCCGGGATGGTCGCCAAATACTGGTTCGAGATGTTCGCGCGCGTGCCGGTCGATCTCGATGTCGCAAGCGAGTTCCGGTATCGCGATCCGGTGCTTGAGGAGGGCGGGCTGGCGCTGTTCATCAGCCAGTCGGGCGAGACCGCCGATACGCTTGCCGCGCTCCGCCACTGCAAGGCGCATGGCCAGACCATCGCGGTCGTCGTCAACGTGCCAACATCGAGTATGGCGCGAGAGGCCGATTTGCTGCTCCCCACCCATGCCGGGCCAGAGATTGGCGTG
>JANOQL010000194.1:0-4859 GCA_031414835.1 Sphingomonadales bacterium
ACGGGCCTGTCACAGGACAAGATGGCCCGCGACATGGGTGCGCTAATAGGCAGAAACCTGCCATTCTGTCAATAGGATATGCCCTGTTGTATAGGACAAATCGACTGACTTTGCCGCGTCTGGAGCAGGGTTTGGTTCACGCCAAGCCGCCAAGCCGCCAAGGCAATGGAGAGTGTCCGACGTCCTCGCGAAGCGCCTTACATCTTGCACAGTAAATCCAGCCTGCGGCGCTATCGATGACAGCCGCATTGCCTTGGCGGCTTTGCGGCTTTGCGTGAAACCCTTTTTCTCCCTCATCACACGCAAGCAAGTGCCGTTCGCTGTGTTACCTCAAAACTCTTCTGCCACCGACACACTGCGGATCAATTTGGCTGGTGCCACTGCCATCCAGCTTTTGCGCAACCAGTCACCGATCGCATCCCAATCGACGCCGCCGATATCGAGCCGGATTGCGATCCAGCCATCGCCGAAATAGGCGGGGCGGTAATAGCGGTCGGGATCGGCTTCGATCAGCGTTGCCTGTTCGTCGAGGCCGCTGATCTTGACGAGCAGCGCCTTGCGCCCGTCGCCATGATGATCGTCGGTGAAATAAGCAAACTTCTTGCCCTTGACGATGCCAAACACCGCCATGCCGTGCGATACGCCCTCTTCGGCCTCAGGCAGCGCCATAGCCCGTTCGCGTATCTGGGCGAGCAGCCAGTCCGGTGAGGCTTCGCGACTGACATATTCGGCGAGGATGCGGGCATAGAGCTGGTGCTCGGCAATCAGGACACGCACGGCAAGCGTTGCAGGCGTGTCCGCCGGCAGGATGGCGACTTTGGTCTGCCCCAGCACTTCGCCATCGTCGAGTTCGGCATTGACGAGGTGGACCGAACAGCCGCCTTGGCCGTCTTTTGCTTCAAGCGCGCGTTCGTGGGTGTGGAGACCCTTATATTTTGGCAGTAGCGAAGGATGGATGTTGAGCATCCGGCCCGCCCACCGCGCAACAAAGCCAGGCGACAGAATCCGCATATAGCCCGCAAGCGCGATGTGCGTTGCGCCCGATGCCAGAACTTCAGCCTCGATAAACGCATCGTGATCTTCGCGAGTGAGGCCTTGGTGTGGGTGGGCAAAGGTGACGATGCCTTCGGCCTCGGCGAGCGTAAGGCCGGGAGCTTCGGGATTGTTCGAGGCGACCAGGACGATTTCATACGGACAATCGGCGTGCCGCGACGCGTAAAGCAGCGCGGCCATGTTGCTGCCAGTGCCTGAGATAAGGACGGCAATCTTTGCCCTAGCCATGGTGGACAGCCGTCCAGGCAGTCATCGCGCTCCATGTTTCAACGTCGCCTGACACGGTGCAGCCTTTGTTCCCCTCGGCTATATTGCCAATCATGAAAACAGTTTCGCCTGCGACTTCAAGTGCCGCCTTGACGTCATCTGCCACTGCCGCATCGACGATGACGGCCATGCCGATCCCGCAGTTGAATGTCCGTGCGAACTCTTCGGGTTCGATTTGCCCTTGGGCTTGAAGGAAGGCCATCAGCCGGGGCTGCGGCCAGGCATCGGCATCGATATGGGCATGGAGGCCATCAGGCAGAACACGTGGGATATTTTCGAGCAACCCACCGCCAGTGATGTGCGCCATCGCAGCGATCTTGCCAGCGCGCACGAGGGGTAGCAGCGAGCGCACATAAATCCGCGTCGGGGCCATCAGCGCATCAATCAGCAGTGTTTCGGGATCGAACAGCGCGGGACGGTTGAGCTTCCAGCCTTTATCTGCCGCAAGCCTGCGCACGAGCGAAAAGCCGTTCGAATGGACACCCGATGAGGCGAGGCCGAGGATGACATTGCCTGCCGCAACCTTGTCCGCCGTCAACACCTGATCGCGTTCGACTGCGCCGACGCAAAAGCCAGCGAGATCGTAATCTCCGTCTTGATACATGCCCGGCATTTCGGCGGTTTCGCCGCCAATCAGCGCGCATCCGGCCTGTTTGCAGCCCTCTGCGATGCTCGCGACCACCGCAGTCGCCACATCCTGATCGAGTTTGCCGGTTGCATAGTAATCGAGGAAGAACAGCGGTTCGGCACCCTGAACGATCAGATCGTTGACGCACATCGCGACAAGATCGATGCCCACGCCATCGTGCCGCCCGCTTTCGATCGCGAGCTTGAGCTTGGTGCCGACGCCGTCATTGGCCGCCACCAGCAAAGGATCGGTGAAACCTGCGGCTTTGAGATCGAAAAACCCGCCGAACCCGCCCAGGTCGGCATCGGCGCCAGGACGGCGGGTCGCCTTGGCGAGCGGTGCGATTGCGCGCACGAGTGCGTTTCCAGCGGCGATCGACACGCCTGCTTTTGCGTAAGTGTAGGGTTCGGGCTGGTTGTGCTTTGCGTCCATCGAAAGCCCGCTAGCGCCAAAGGGCTTGGAAATCCACGCCCGACACGCCAATAGGAAAATCGTGACGTTTCGGAAGCCTTTCGCGCGCTGGCCATTGGCGCTCGCCCTGCTGACTGCGGCAGTTGGCGTGAGCGTTTACGCGCAGATCGAAGGCAGCGAACGCGGGGTCAATCCAATTGATTCGTCGCAGGACTTCGAGGTTTCGGGGATCAAGGTCGATGTGGCGGCTACAAACGCTGACTTGGCACGGCTCGGGGGATGGCGCGAGGCGCAGCGGCAGGGATGGCGGCTGCTTTGGGCCAAAACACATGGGGCCGGTGCACCCGGTCTGTCCGATTCGGCGCTCGATGCGATTGTGGCGGGCATTGTCGTTGAAAATGAACAGATCGGCCCAAAGCGTTACATCGCAACGCTGGGTGTCTTGTTCGACAGGGTGCGTGCAGGGCAAATCCTCGGCGTCAGCGGGATCGCGACACGATCGGCTCCGTTATTGGTTATCCCGGTGCAATGGTCGGGCGGCGCGCCTGTGACGTTCGAACAGCGCAGCGAATGGCAAAAGGCGTGGGCCCGGTTCAAAACAGCAACCAGCTCAATCGATTATGTGCGCCCGAGCGGTTCCGGGTCCGATCCATTGTTGCTCAATTTCGGACAGACGCGGCGGCCCGGGCGGCGCTGGTGGCGAAACATCCTCGATCAATATGGGGCTGCTGACGTGATCATGCCGCAGGTCCGGCTCGAGAGAATATGGCCTGGCGGACCGGTGATCGGTAATTTTTCGGCGCGGTTCGGGCCCGACAACCGCTATCTTGGCGGGTTCGTGCTCCGCGTCGAATCGAGTGCGGCACTACCGCAGATGATGGACGAAGGCGTGCGCCGGATGGATGAAATGTTCAGCGGCGCGCTGGCGGCGGGGCAGTTGCGGCCCGATTCGTCGCTGATTATCGAACAGCCGATCGATCCCGAGACGCTCGAAATTATCGAGGGTGAGGCCACTCCGCTGGTGTTGCCGACCGAAAATGTGATTGAAGCGCCGGGAGAAGGTGCAGCACCTGCGCAGGGTACCAGCAGTTTCACGCTGCAGTTCGATACGCCCGATGTGGCGTCGGTCAGCGGTACCGAAGGTGCAGTTCGCGGGATTCCCGGCGTCAAATCGGCATCGACGACCAGCCTTGCGCTCGGCGGCACGTCGGTGATGCGGATCAGCTTTGCCGGAGATATCGGCATGTTGAAGCTGGCGCTGGCGGCGCGCGGGTATAGCGTTCAGGAAGCAGGCGGCGGGTTGCGGATCAGTCGATAGGGCATGGACCAGATTGCCCTGCCGTTCGATTGGCCCGCGCCTGAGGTCGCCGAAAGCTTCATCGTCACCGATGCAAACCGGGTGGCCGTAGAGGGCGTGGAATCGCCCGCACGGTGGCCGGTGCGCGCGGCAATCCTGACAGGACCGCGCAAATCGGGGCGGTCTTTGCTCGGGCGGATATTCGCAGCGAAGACAGGCGGGACGCTGATCGACGATGGCGAATTGCACCGCGAGGCCGATGTCTTCCACCGCTGGAACCTGGCGCAGGAGGAACGCAAGCCGCTGCTGATCGTGGCGCTCCATCCGCCGCCGCAATGGAAGGTTCGGCTGCCCGATCTGGCGTCGCGGCTCAATGCGACACCGGTCTTCGCCATCGGCCAACCCGATGATCTGCTCGCGTCAATGCTACTACAGAAATTGTTCGAACGCAGAGGTTTGCAGGTTACTCCTGAGACACTGTCTTATATCGTCACGAGGATCGAGCGGAGTTATATCGCGCTGATGCGCGTGGTCGATCTGCTTGATGATCTCGCCATGTCGCGGCGGCGCGCCGTTACGGTCAAGCTCGCGCGTGAAGTATTGTCCGAAATGGGGGCCGACGCTATCCGCACGTGAAGCGGGTCGCGTTTTCCTGAGTATCGACTTCGATATTAAGCCTGTCGGTGCGGTAATCCATCGTCACCGGCTGTCCGGGGGCGATCCAGCGGATGGTTTTGGCGCCGGTTCGTTTCATCGCGTCTTTGCCCAGAGCCTCGCTCTTCTGCTGCCCCGCCAGCGATTGCGCCTCCGCTGCGTCGCATTCAAGCACGGCTCCGCTGCCCGGTTTCGGATCGGACATCGCACAGCCTGAGGTGATGAGCAGCGCCGTTATGGCGGGCAGGATCATTCGCATGTCGCCTCCTCAGCCGTCCGCGTCATGCACAATTTGCCATCGCGCACGGTAAAGCCCAGTCTTCCCTCAACCAATGCCAGCGCATCGCCGCCAAATTGTTCGAACCGCCAGTCCTGCAACACCGCAAGGCCTTCGCGCTGCCCGGCGGCAAGTGCATCGAGATCATCGGCGCGGGCGAGAAGACGCGGGGCAACATTGATTTCCTTCGCGCGGATCTTGAGCAACAGCCGCAACAGATCGGCAACGAGCGCGCTTTCCTTGCCTAGGCTAGGGCGGTTTTCATCGCGCTT
>JANOQL010000195.1:0-1900 GCA_031414835.1 Sphingomonadales bacterium
CGCGCCGCCGCCCGGGGCGTGTGTGCGCGAAGACGCCGAAGGGCTGACCCTCTTGTATCACAGGCCATCGGGGCAGACTCACATCCTCATCGAGCCTGCACCGCAGATCCTGAGTGCGCTCGCTGGCGCGGCACTGACCGAGGCGGAATTGCTGGCGGCGCTCACTCTTGACTTCGAAGTCACTCAGGCGGACCTGATCGGCGAGCGGCTTGCGGAACTGATCGCGGCAGGTCTGGTGACAGCGACATGAAACACAGCAAAACAATTGGCTGTGGCCCTGTGACCTTTCGCATCGGGAGCGATTGGGCCGCGCCGATTTCGGCACTCGATGCGCTCTACGCCGCCTATCCGAAGCCAGCGTCCACCATTCCGCATTTCACCGTCCGCCTCGAAGCGACAGCGTGGTGGCGACGCTGGATCGCGCCCTCGATCGCCATATCGGGCGATTTCTGGCTGCCTGAAGCCGCGCCGTTGCCGCTGCGGCTGGGGTTGCTCGCCGCTGAAATGGCGATGAACCTGCAAGTTGCGCTGGGTGAACGCCGTTTCCTGCTGATCCACGCCGCGAGCGTCGAAAAAGAGGGCCGCGCGCTGATCCTGACGGGCGAGTCCGGATCGGGGAAATCGACGCTGGCAGCGCTGCTTGCCACCAAGGGCTGGCGGTTTCTGGGCGATGAATTTGCGCTGATCGATCCCGTCACCGGGCTGGTTCATCCCTTTCCGCGACCGACCAGCCTCAAGAACCAAGCGATTGCTGCGATGATGGCGCGCCTGCCCGAAGACAGGTTTGGACCGCTGCTTACAGATACGCCCAAGGGCGATCTCCGCCATCTTGTCCCGCCCGCTGGCTCGCTGGCAGCGATGCACGAACCGGCGATGCCTGCGTTGCTCGTATATCCGACCTATGGTGCCAAGACGGCAACACGCGACGTGGGCAGGGCAGAAAATTTCGTCAGGCTCACGCAGGCCTCGACCAATTATGTGGCGCTCGGTGAGGCAGGCTTTGGGGCGCTCACGCGCTTTGTGAACCGGGTTCCGGCAATCGCTGTGGATTATCCCGATAGCGATGCCGCGTTGCGCAGCGTCAACCGGTTGTGGAAGGCGCAAGGCTGATGGATGCGCGTCATCTCGCCAGGGCCCTTGCCGATCCGCCTTATGTGCTGGGCCTCGATGATCGCGGCTGGGCGGCGCTGCTCGCAATGGCGCAGGCCGAGCGGCTGGCGGGCAGCCTTGCGGTGCGGCTCGATGGGCTGGCGATCCCCGACGCGGCGCGTGAGGTGTTGGCAAACGCGCTCGCCACCGCCGAAACCGGGCGCATCCATGCCTTGTGGGAGGCCGAAATGGCGCGCCGTGCGCTCGCCCCGCTGGGCATCCCGGTGATCCTGCTCAAAGGCACGGCGTTCGTCGCGGCAGGGCTCGATGCCGGGCGGGGCCGGATGATTGGCGATTGCGACATATTGGCGCCGCGTGACCGGCTCGATGAGGCAGAAGCTGCGTTGCTTGGGGCTGGCTGGGAATGGGTCAAGCCCGATGCCTATGACGACGCCTATTATCGCGATCACATGCACGAGCTGCCACCGCTGATCCACATCGACCGCGACCGCATGATCGACGTCCACCACACTATCCTGCCTCTGACCGCGCGCACCGGGCGGCCCGATGCGGCGGCACTGGTGGCGGCTTCAATCGCGCTCATGTCGAGCCCTTCTACTTCGCTCAGGATAAACTTCCGCCGGAAGGCGGAAGTCGAGACACGTTTGGGCGCGCCCCTGCCTCTCGACTTCGCTCGAGGTGAGCGGTTTGCAGGGCTTCAGATTTTGTGCCCCGAGGACATGCTCGTTCATGCCGCTGCGCATCTGTTCGCCGATGGCGATCTGGCAGGCGGTTTGCGCAATCTGTGGGA
>JANOQL010000196.1:0-10346 GCA_031414835.1 Sphingomonadales bacterium
TCCATCACCTTGCACATTTTCTGCGCAAAGCGTTCGGACAGCGACCCGCCGAATACGGTGAAATCCTGACTGAAGACATAGACGAGGCGACCGTTGATCGTGCCGCTGCCGGTCACCACGCCATCGCCGGGGATCACCTGATCCTGCATCCCGAAATCGGTGCAATTGTGTTCGACATACATATCGATTTCTTCGAAGCTGCCTTCATCGAGCAGGATCAGCAGCCGTTCGCGCGCGGTGAGGCGGCCCTTGGCGTGCTGCGCATCGATGCGCTTATGCCCGCCGCCGAGGAGCGCTTGAGCGCGGCGATGTTCGAGTTCGGCAATATTGGCGGACATGCGCCCTCCCCCTGCTGATTGGCGTGTTATGCGTTTCCCATGCGCAGAATTGGGCTTGGGGGCAAGATGGTGCGCGCCATGACTTCGAACTGCACCAGTCCCGCTCATCTCGAGCGAAGTCGAGAGACAGGTTCGAGCGAAGCCGAGAACCTTTGATGCGCACTGGTGTTTCGGCGTCGCTAGACACGGCCCCTCTACTCGCTCGGGGTGAGCGGGCTTAGGCCGAATGGGTCAGTGTCAAACCTTCACCAACCGCTGATCGATCAAACTCCGCGCACAGTCGGCAATCGTGTCTTCTGCGGGCCGTGCCACCCAACCGAGCCTTGCCTCTGCATGGCTCGCATCCATGTTCCGCCGCTTGCCGAGCTCGCCGACGACCTGCCGCACCAGCGGATCGAACATCGCAGAGAGCTTGACCATCCAGTCGGGCAGATTGCGCTTGGGCACCTTGCGCGCTTCGGGGCCGATCCGATCCCGCAACACGCCGCCAATCTCCGCCATTGTCAGCGTGCGCCCCGAAGCGATGAAGCGTTCACCCGCCATATCGGGTGCTGTCAGCGCGCGGACGTGCATATCGGCCACGTCGCGGACATCGACGATGCCATAGGCCAGATCGGGAAACCCCGGAAACGCCCCTTCAAGCATCTTGACGACGACCTCGACCGAAGTCGAACCGCCTGCATCCATGACAGGGCCGAGCACCAGCGCGGGGTTGATTGCGCAATACTCAATATCGCCGCCCTCGTTCGCAACCCAATCACGCGCGGCCCGTTCGGCGATGGTTTTAGATTTCACATAGGCATAGGCGTCTGGACTGTTGACGTCTGTCCAGTCCTTCTCGGTAAAGGTGTAGGTGCCGCGCGGCTTGCCATACGCAATCGCAGCAATCGAAGACGTCATAACAAACCGCTTTACACCCATTGCCTTTGCCGCCCGCAGCGCGCGCAACGCCCCTTCGCGGGCGGGAACGATCAGTTCATCCTCATGTTTGGGCGCGCTCGGCGGGAATGGCGACGCGACATGCGCAACATGGCTGCATCCCGCCATGGCTTCGGACCATCCATCATCAGCGTTCAGATCGGCAGCAAATACCTTGAGTTTGGCATTATCGACACCCAGTGTCGTGCGTAGTGCGGCTTCCTTGGCCAGATTGCGGACCGTGGTGTGCACCATCCACCCCTGCTCGATCAGCTGCCGGATCAGAAACCCGGCAATATATCCTGTTCCGCCCGAAACCAGCACTGTTCCTGCCATATCGCATCCTCCTGTTTTTTGCACGCTACTGGCGCAATCCATCGCGAGCAAGGTTGCGCCTCGCTCGTGAAGCTGCAAAGTGCGCCGCGCGCGAGGAGAGCTTAATGGCCGAAGCCGATCTGTTTCCTGTACCACCAGCCTGGGCGAAAAAGGCGCGGTTCAACGCGGCAAAATACGCGGCATTATATGGTCGTTCGATAGCCGATCCCGGCAGCTTCTGGCTCGAACAGGCACGAAGGCTCGACTGGATCAAACGCCCCGAAATCGCAGGCGATTGGTCGTTCAACAAGGCCGATTTCCACATCCAGTGGTTCTCCGATGGCAAAATCAACGCCAGCGCCAATTGCATCGACCGGCATCTCAAAACCCGCCCCGAAGCGACCGCAATTATTTGGGAACCCGACGATCCAACGCACGAGCCGCGCAAATTCACCTATCGCCAGTTGCATGCGGAGGTGTGCCGCTTTGCCAACGTCCTGAAGGCACAAGGTGTCGTCAAAGGCGACCGCGTTACGATCTACATGCCGATGATCCCTGAAGCGGCATTCGCATTGCTGGCCTGTGCGCGGATCGGGGCGATCCATTCGGTGATTTTTGGCGGGTTTTCGCCGGATTCGATTGCAGGCCGGATCAACGACTGCGATTCAGCCTATGTCATTACTGCCGATGAAGGACGTCGCGGTGGCAAGACGGTGCCGCTAAAGTCCAATGTCGATGCCGCCGCCACCCAATGCCCGGTGCTCAAGCGCGTTATCGTGGTGAAGGCGACAGGTGGCGACGTGGCGATGACCGAGCGCGATGTGTGGTATCATGAAGCAGCGGCTGGCGTCGATGCAGTCTGCCCACCCGAGCCAATGGGCGCCGAAGACCCGCTTTTCATCCTCTACACCTCGGGCTCGACGGGGAAACCCAAAGGCGTGCTCCACACCACAGGCGGCTACCTCCTCTGGGCGAGCCTGACGCACGAACTCGTGTTCGATTACCGGCAGGGCGATGTGTTCTGGTGTGCGGCAGACATCGGCTGGGTGACGGGGCACAGCTATATCCTCTATGGCCCGCTCGCCAACGGTGCGACGACCTTAATGTATGAAGGCGTGCCCAACTGGCCGACACCCTCGCGGATTTGGGAAGTGTGCGACCGGCATAGCGTCCATACTGTCTTTACTGCCCCCACCGTCCTGCGCTCGCTAATGCGGGAGGGCGATGAACCTGTTAAAAGAACGTCGCGCAAATCGTTGAAACTGCTTGGGACTGTCGGCGAGCCGATTAACCCCGAAGCATGGCGCTGGTATCACAGCGTTGTTGGCGAAGGGCGCTGCCCGATCATCGATACGTGGTGGCAGACCGAGACGGGAGCGGCGATGATCGCGCCCCTTCCCGGTGCGACCAATCTCAAGCCTGGCAGCGCGACGAAGCCAATGCCTGGCGTCGATCCGCAACTCGTCGATGCAGAAGGCGTCGTGCTACAAGGCGCGGCCAGCGGAAACCTGTGCATCACGCGCAGCTGGCCGGGGCAGATGCGCACCGTGTGGGGCGATCATGCGCGGTTCTTCGAGACCTATTTCACCACCTACCCCGGCAAATATTTCACCGGAGATGGCGCGCGGCGCGATGAGGATGGCTATTGGTGGATCACTGGCCGAGTCGATGACGTCATCAACGTTTCAGGCCACCGGATGGGCACCGCCGAAGTCGAAAGCGCGCTCGTGCTCCACCCCAAGGTCGCCGAGGCTGCCGTCGTTGGCATGCCGCACGACATCAAGGGTCAGGGGATTTACGCCTATGTGACGCTCAATGCCAACGAGGTGGCAGACGAGGCGCTGCGCAAAACACTGTCACAATGGGTCCGAACCGAAATCGGCCCGATCGCCACGCCCGACGCCATCCAGTTCGCGCCCGGCCTGCCCAAAACCCGCAGCGGCAAGATCATGCGGCGCATATTACGCAAGATTGCCGAGGGCGATGTCTCGAACCTGGGTGACATCACGACGCTCGCCGATCCGGGCGTCGTCGATGATCTGGTGGCAAACCGGGTGGCTTGACGCAAACCATTGCACTGTCACAAAAACGTAATATACGCGCGTCAGCATCAACCGCGAGTGTGCGACCACGCGTAAACGCTACGACGTCGTCGCGGGCAACCCAAAGGATTTTCAGGTGAGAATGAAAAAAGGACTGCGCGTCATCGCGCTTGCCTTCGTGATGGCGTCTGCACCTGCGAACGCCGCCCAGGATCTCGAGCTGTGGTTCAACCCGACGATCACAGCTGCTCTCGACAAGAACACCAGCATGAAGCTCGATACCGCGCAGCGCGTCCGCAAAGCAAGCGATGCGGCCGACACCTATTTTTTCAGGCTCTGGATCAATCAGGACATCAACAAGACCGTGACGCTCTCAGCCGCGGTTGAGCGTCGGATCCAGGATGGCGGGCTTGATGAAACACGCATTCATCAGCAGGCGTCGCTCAAGCATGGCATATGGCGCGGCCGCATTCGCCTGACGCAACGAATGGTCAACGATACAGATCGCACTGGCATCAGGTTGCAATTTCGCGGCGGAGTCAAAATCCCGCTCGATAAAGAAAAGAAATGGGCCGGACTTGCCGATATCGAAACGTTCCACACGCTTCGCGCAACGAGCGCCACCGGCCAAAAAGGGCTGACTGGCTTACGGACACAGGTCGGTGTCTCGCGAAAATTGAGCGACGTTTTGACGCTCAGCCTCGCCTATGTCCGGAACGAGGACATCACCCGAAACCGTGACAATCGCGTTGGCCACGCGCCGCTGATCGGGATCGATCTCAGCTTCTGAGGCAATTCAGATAGCCACCTATTCCATCCAGACTGAGCTTGTCGAAGTCCTGCCTGCCTGTGTGCCAAGGAAGGACAGGGCTTCGACCGGCTCAGCCTAGACGCAGGGCGGAGGCAGAGGGGCACAATGGCCCCTCTCCCCAACTACGCCTTCTTGGCAGCAGCCTTTTTCGCAGGAGCCTTTTTGGCTGGAGCAGACTCAGCAACAGCCTCTGCCTTTGCAGCTTTGGTCTTCTTGGCAGGCTTTTCAGCGGCAGGAGCAGCGTCTTCGACCGGAGCAGCAGCTTTCTTCGCTGCCGGCTTCTTCGCCTTTGCCTTAGGCTCATGATCATGCCCACAATCGGGGCCATGAACATGCGCGGGCGCATCGGCATCAGCTTCGATCGCGGCTTCCAATTCCTCGCGCGTCACGTCTCGATCGGTGATCGTCGCGCGCGAAAAGAGGAAATCGACGACCTTGTCTTCATATAACGGCGCACGCAACTGGGCCGCCGCCATTGGATCCGACTGGACGAACTGGACGAAGCGTTCGCGATCCTTCGCATCATATTGCATCGCCGCCTGCTGGATCAGCCGGTTCATCTCTGGTCCGCTGATCTCGACGCCATTGGCCTGCCCGATTTCAGACAGCAGCAACCCCAAACGCACGCGGCGCACCGCGATCTTACGATAATCGTCGCGCTCGGTTTCCATTTCGGCGAGTGCCGCCTTTGGATCGGCTTCGTTATTGGCTTCATGTTCAAGCTGACGCCAGATTTGTTCGAATTCGGCCTCGACCATCGATTCGGGGACTTCGAAATCATGCTTTTCGGCGAGCTGATCGAGCAAACGCCGCTTCATGTGCGTCCGCGTGAGCTGATTGAGCTCCTGCTCGACATTGCCGCGCAACAGCCCTTTGAGCTGCTCAAGATCGGTCAGCCCAAGCGACTTGGCAAACTCATCATCGACAACGGCTTCCTTGGGCGTGCGCACGGCGTTAACCAACACGTCGAAAGTCGCTTCCTTGCCCTTCAGATAATCGACCGAGTAATCGGCAGGGAATGTCACCACGACCTGCTTCTCGTCATTCGCCTTAAGGCCGATCAGCTGATCCTCGAACCCTGGAATCAGCCGACCCGACCCGATTTCGATCGACGCGCCCTCGGCAGTGCCGCCATCGAATGGATCGCCACCCACTTTGCCGACAAAATCCATCACGACCAGATCGCCCGACGCCGCCTTGTGCGTGGGCTTGGCATCGTCGAAGCTCTTTTGCTGCGACGCGAGTTCGGCAATCGTCTTGTCTACCGCACTGTCATCGGCGGCCACCGTAAAACGCTCGAGTGCCAGCCCGTCGATATCGGGGACCGGCAGCGTCGGCAGCACTTCGAGCGCAACCTTCACCTCGGCATCCTTGCCGTGCGCATAGCCATCGGTCAGCTCGACTGCGGGCGACATTGCCGGGCGCAGCTTTTCGGCCGCCATCAGTGACTGGACGCTTTCCTGAATCGACGTGTTGAGCGCATCGGCCTCGATCGCGGGGCCGTGCATCTTGCGGACAAGATTGGCAGGCACCTTGCCCGGGCGAAACCCGGGCATCTGCATCTTGGGCGCAACCTTGGCGATCTCGCCCGACACGCGCGCTTCGATGTCCTTGGCGGGGATGGTCAGCGTGAAGCCGCGCTTCAGCCCTTCGTTCAACGTCTCGACAGTCTGCATGATGAAACCCGTAAACCCTTCTCAAAACTCAATTTCGTTGCAGCGTGCAGCATCGGGGAAAATGGTGCGGGCGAAGGGACTCGAACCCCCACACCTTGCGAGTACCAGAACCTAAATCTGGCGCGTCTACCAATTCCGCCACGCCCGCACGACACGCGAGCGCGGCTCTATAGCAGGGATGCGATGGGGGGCAAGCGGGGGCGATATGCACCCTTAGCGGATAGAAAAATGAAACACCCGTGTGCCATGGCACCGCCTGAATTGATGCCAAGCCCGCTGCCAGAAGCGAGGATATACAAGAACGCATATTCACTAGGCTTAAGCGAGCCCTCAGGCAAAACAGCGAATCCGCCCCGACGAACCTCATCGTAACGGAATGCGATCCGATCTTTGTTCATCACGCCAGATTTCGCACCACCAATGTTCATGCTGCTGACCCGCGTTTCGCGGCGGCGCACGGCTACAAGCGATCGACGTTTTGTATATTGCCGCCGCGAGCGCGGTCGATTAACTCAAGAAAAAGCAGGGAACTTACGATGGAACATTTGCCAGCCGCCGCCTTGTTTCTCGCTTTTGCAATGGCGTCGTGCGCTACTCCGAACAACTACCAAGCCAAAGTAAACAACCTTTCTTTCCCGGCGCTCAATCAAGAAGCATCGGCTTCGGTCGGCGACCGCATGATCGAACAAGGCACCTCGACGCTAATGAAGGGCATTTTGCTTCGGCAATCCAACAACATCGCAAACAGGCGGTTTTCCGCGGGTTTCTATCCTCAAATCGGCGAAGATCGAAAATTTACTTTCCATTCGTTTCAGCTTGGCCAGTCATTCAACGGAATGGGCGCGCTGAGCGGATCAATGGATGTCGAGTCGCTTCGAGCCGACAAGGAGAAGCAGCAGCTGTGTGTAATGAGCACGATGCGTGCGTTTGCTCTCGGTATGAAACCGTGTGATTCTGAGTACCCGTACGAGAAAACTGAAAGAGCAGTAGTTGGTCCGAATAACTTTCAGCAGACTTTGCTTTACAGCGGTCGTGTCGGAGATCGTATCAGAGTTGGATATCGAGAGTTCTCCGGCGATATGGCGAGGCCGGCGTTCTCTAACGAGGTGGAATATGATCTGTCCAAGTCGGACACCGTGACTTACAAAGGTGCTAGGATCAAAATCTTGGCAGCGGATAACGAACAGATTCGCTACATCGTACTTAGCAATTTCACGCCAAGTTCAAGTTAGCTGGTTAGTTCAGCGCCTTCTTCAACAACTCATTCACCACGCCCGGGTTGGCCTTGCCCGCCATCGCTTTCATAGTCTGGCCGACGAAGAAGCCGAACAACGCCTCCTTGCCGCCGCGATAGGCTTCGAGTTGACCGGGGTTTTTGGCGAGGACATCTGCGATCACGGCTTCGATCGCGCCAGTATCGCTCGTCTGCTTGAGGCCTTTGTCCTCGACGATCTTGGCGGGATCGTCGCCGGTTTCGAGCATGATCTCGAACACCTGTTTGGCGAGCGAGCCCGACAGCGTGCCGTCGGTCACCAGCCGCAACAACGCGGCGGCTTTATGCGGCGTCACAGGGCTATCTTCGATACTCCGCCCAAGCCGGTTAAGCGCGCCATAAAGTTCGGACATGACCCAGTTCGCCGCCTGTTTGGCATCGACGCCTTCGGCCAGTAGCGCCTCGAACCAGCGCGCGGTTTCGACTTCGGCGGTCAGCACCGCGGCGTTATACGAGCTGATCCCCAGCCCGTCGGTGTATCGCGTCCGTTTTGCATCGGGCAGTTCGGGAAGCGAGGCACGACATTCGGCAACGAAGTCCTCGGTCAGCACCAGCGGCAGCAGATCGGGATCGGGGAAATAGCGGTAATCATGCGCATCTTCCTTGGATCGCATCGTCCGCGTCGTGCCGGTATCGGGGTTGAACAGCCGCGTTTCCTGAACGATCTTGCCACCTTCTTCGATCACTTCGACCTGGCGGCGCGCCTCGTATTCGACTGTCTGCATGACGAAACGGACCGAATTGACATTCTTGGTCTCAGTCCTCGTGCCAAGCTCATCGCCTGTCTTGCGCACGCTGACATTGACGTCGGCGCGCATCGATCCTTCCTCCATATTGCCGTCGCAACTGCCGACATAGCGCAGGATCGAGCGCAGCTTGCGCAGGTAAGCGCCCGCTTCGGCAGGCGAGGCCATATCGGGGCGGCTGACAATCTCCATCAGCGCGACGCCGCATCGGTTGAGATCGACATAGGACATCGTCGGGTGCTGATCGTGCATCAGTTTGCCCGCATCCTGTTCGATATGGATACGCTCGACACCAATCGTCTTGGGCACCGGGATGCCCGCCTTCTCATCGGCATCAATCTCGACCGCGCCTTCGCCGACAATCGGGTGATAGAGCTGCGAAATCTGATACCCCTGCGGCAGATCGGCATAGAAGTAGTTTTTCCGGTCGAACCGGCTCCAGCGGTTGATCTGCGCATCGATGGCAAGCCCGGTGCGCACTGCCTGCCGGACGCACTCGGCATTGGGCACTGGCAGCATCCCGGGCATTGCGGCATCGACAAGGCTGACCTGCGAATTAGGCTCCGCCCCGAACGCCGTCGCAGCGCCCGAAAACAGCTTTGCATTCGAAGTCACCTGCGCATGGACTTCAAGGCCAACGACGACCTCCCAGTCACCGGTGGCGCCTTTGATGCGGTAGGATGTTTCAGTCATTGGTTTCTTCCGATGGAGTGATCAACCGAACGGCGGGGAAATAGCTGCGGTAAAAGCGCGGATCGCGAGTGAGTACGGCGGCTCCGAGAGTTTGGGCGTGTCCACCAATCAGAAAATCGGCAATGACCGACTTATTCTCATCCTGTCCCGATCGCCGTCGCCCCCGGTGCTCTAAAAATGCTTTCCCACCGCAAAAGACGGCTTCATTTGTCAAATCTTCCACGGAAATATCAAATGACGAAATCCAGCTCAAAAAGTCACTTAGCGTTGAGAACTGAGGCGCCAGTTCTGCCACGACAATCGGATTGATTGCAGCTGTGTCGTACATACTGGCATCCATCAACGATCTACGGGACGGTATTGCCCAGACAGGGTCGCGTGAAAACAGATCGACCAAAATGTTTGAGTCGATCAAGATCACGGTTCCCAGTCGCCCCGCAACTCCTTCATGAACTCGTCAGTGGTCAACCCGCCGAGATCGATGATGCCTGTCGCGGCCTCGAGCGCAGCCATAAGCCGCATTCTTCGTTGCTCCGGAGTTTCATTCTGCTTGAGGCCAGCTGGCAACACAACGGTTTCCCCACGATCGTTCAAGCCCACGCGCACCCGCCCATTCGGCAAAAGACCATTCCTGTCGCGCAAGGCCTTTGGAATGAGAACTTGTCCTTTGCTCGTCATGTTAGTGATCGTTTCAAATTCGATTTTCGCGGGTGCTGTCATGGATCAGTCTCCAGTGTTACAGGGGTAACACTTTCTGATCCCTTTTACAATCACCACCACCGTTCGGCGCGTGCCGAAAATCCTGCGCGCTGCTCGATTGCGAGGCCTGCATTGAGCACCGATAGCTCGTCGAAGGCCTTGCCGATGATCTGGAGTCCGAGCGGCAGGCCGTCCTTGTTGAGACCGCCAGGCACCGACATCGCGGGCAGCCCGGCCATTGAGGCAGGCACCGAGAACACGTCATTAAGATACATCGCGATCGGATTGTCCGACTGTTCGCCGGGCGAGAATGCCGCCGTAGGTGTAGTGGGTGCGAGAAGCAGGTCGCAACGCTCCCATGCCTTATCGAAATCCTGCGCGATCAATGTGCGAACCTTCGAAGCTTGTGTGAAATAGGCGTCGTAAAACCCTGCACTCAAGACATATGTGCCGATCAGGATGCGGCGTTTGACCTCATCGCCGAACCCGGCGGCGCGGGTCGCGGCATACATGTCCTGCAAGCCTGCGCCTTCGGGCAAATCGCGCAGGCCGTAGCGCACGCCATCATAGCGCGCGAGGTTCGAAGAGGCTTCAGCAGGCGCGATGATGTAATAAGCAGGCAGCGCATATTTGGTGTGCGGCAGGCTGACCTCGACGATCTCGGCCCCTGCATCCTTCGCCCAGGCGATTCCCTGTTCCCACAGCGTTTCGATTTCGGGGTCCATCCCGTCCATGCGATATTCTTTGGGAATGCCGATGCGTTTGCCCCGCAGATCGGCGTTCAGACCTGCCTCCCACTTCGGGACGGGCAGTTCGAGGCTGGTCGAATCCTTGG